>JBBRUH010000054.1:0-16449 GCA_038248005.1 Cytophagales bacterium
AAGTACATTAAATCTCTGAGTAAAATCCACCTTTTTATATTATTTTTGTGAAAACCTATTGAGCCGAAATCAAATTTCGGCTTTTTTATTTTTGTAATCTTTGAGAGTAACCCTATTTTTGAAAAAAAAACAATGATTAAAATTAAATCTTTCGTTTTCAGTCCTTTTGCTGAAAACACATATATCCTCTATGATGAAACCAAAGAAGCCGTTATCATAGATCCAGGATGCAATACTACCGAAGAACGAGAAACACTCAAAAGATTTATAGAAACAGAGAGTTTAAAGATTGTAAAGCTACTCAATACACACTGTCATATAGACCATGTATTAGGCAATCAGTTTGTAAAGAGAACCTTTGATGTAAAGTTATTTATACACAGACTTGACCTAAGCAATTTAGAATCTTCTAAGCTTATCTCTGATGTTTATGGTATTAAGCCTTTTGAAGAGTCTATACCTGATGAGTTTATAGATGAAGGTGATACGGTTACTTTTGGTAATTCTAGTCTTGATATTCTCTTCGTTCCTGGGCATGCACCAGGTCATGTAGCCTTTGTATGTCATCCACAGAAGTTTACGGTCAGTGGCGATGTGCTTTTTAGACAAAGCATTGGTAGGACTGATTTCCCAGGATGTAATCATCAAGATTTGATAGATAGTATTAAAAATAAAATGTTTACATTAGGAGATGACTATGTAGTACACTGCGGACACGGACCAGAAACTACTATAGGATACGAGAAAAAGCATAATCCATTTCTAAACTGATCATTGATGTCTTCCAAAAAAACAAAACCACCTTTTAGAAATACACTGATTATCTTAGGGTGTGTAGCTGCTTTTTCTATCATTTTTGCTGGAATAGCTTACTGGAATATTCAAAGTTTCTTAGATACAGCCACCAAAACTAAAGGCAAGATTATTGGTTTTGTGCCCCAAAGAAAAGTATTTCGTCCTGTGGTGCAGTTTATGACCATTACAGGAGATACCATCCGATTTGCTGCACCCATAGGTTCAGAAGATACTTTGATGGTTAAGACGGGAAGCCCCGTGAAGGTGCTTTATCATCATAAATCACCCCAAGATGCTACGATTGATGATTTCTGGTATATCTGGACCAATCTTATCATGATTTTAGTCTTTGGGATTAGTCCTCTCTTGTTTATCCTTTTTCTGAGATTTGTATTGGTGGGCAAAAGTAATTAAGAAGATATAAGTAATGAATTATAAGTTTGTAAAGCATTCATGATGAAGGGTTTACTTAAATTAATCAACAATAAATTTGCATTTAAATCTTAAATGTGTGTTTATGAAATCTTTGATTAATCTCTGTTTTATTCATAGGAAGAATACTTCTATAGAAGGAGTGTATATCCTTTAAAGTTCATACTTCTGAATGGCTGGAATAGCAATTTTTTGAGAAACTTGGTGATAAATCTTCCATGGAATTTTCTGAGACCAAGGAAGATGATGGTAGCAAACTACATTGTATTCTAAACAAGAAGTCCCTCCACGCAGTCGTTTGAAGTGTGCTGCCCCAGAACTCATATTTAAAATTAATCCTTCTGACATAGCTTCCTCCATCAATCTTAGGTTTAAGAACCTATACAAACCTTCAGAGATAGGAATCTCTTGGTCATAGCCTATAAATGGAGTAGTCAATATTCCATTTCGTTTAAAAAAAGCCGTAACTCCTACAATTTTATCTTCTTGGCGAAGTAGCTTAAAATCCATAAAATTAGTTTTTAGCCAGATTTTGATGAGGCTTTCCTTATAATCAGGATTGTAGTTAGAATATTTTACTCGGTAAAGTGCTTCATACAAATCTCTAATTCTTGTGATTTCTTCTGAACTTAACTCTTGGGCATCTGTCCAATGATATTTTTTATTTTTTTTCCATAGTTTTTCATCCATTTTAAACATTCGCTTTTTTTGATAGCCTTTATCAGCAGGGTCTAACATTAAAAGTGGACGACTGATAATTCCTTTCAGCCCATTTTTTATGAGGTTTTCTAATAAGTCTTTATCTGTGTATTCATTGACTGAACGAAAAACGATGGCATGTTGTGGGAAAGTTTTTTTGAGCAATGCAAGGCTTTCTTTGATTTGTTCGGCACTGAGTGAAGGATAGAGATTGGTAGAGAGTAGCCAATTATTAACAAATACTGTTTTTTCAAATCCTAAGCCTTTGAATATACCCTTCATGAAGTTAATTACTGTAGGAGCGATGTATGCCCTTAGAGAGCGTTTTCCTTTAAACTCCATTTCTATTTCTTCCTTGGCAAGGTCAAAGTATTGAACCAATGCAGAATTTAGATACGTGGTTTGTGGATGATATTTCTGAGCAATAATGAGAGGAAGCACTAGCTGATTTATTTGTAAAATCTGTACTTCTTGTGAAGCATTTTCTACCAAAACATTGGCTTTTTGAGTTACCATTGATTTTAGTACCTGTTCCAACTTAGCTCCATTTTCTATCTCATCCCAGTTTAGAGTATGTAAGTTAGTTTTATTATATATTTTCATCAATATAGATAGTGTTTCAGCCTTGCCTTCAGCTTAATTAAAATTACTGGCTCATCGCAAAGTTTATGTAAAAATTGATTCAGATAAAAAAATAAATTGATTTGTCTTATTTCACTACTTATAACTTTTAACTCCTGCATAATAAATAAATACTTTGCTACATGCAAGTTTTTAATATTAAAAGCATGAACCAATTTCCAATAATACAGTATTAATGGTAAATACTTTATTCTAATTTGAAAGATGTCATTCAGATTTCTTACTATTTATCATCAATACATTAAATTTACGTTTTCAGTATTAATAGATTTTATCTTCATTCGTTAGAATTGCAAAATTACATTACTAAATCACAAAATCATCAATATGTTTGATTTTTACTTGACCATTTTAGACAGTGTAGCTAAATCACAAGAATATAGTTTTCAGATTAAATTCAATAAGTTAGTCTATGCCGAACCTCAATTAAGTGCAGATGAAAAGTTTTATTTGCTGGGTGAGTTGCAACGCCGCTCTCAGAAATACTCTAATTCTAAGAAAAACAAAGAGAGCTAAACATTATCTGTGAAGAATCTACTGTTTTGCACTGAGTTTTACTACGTCTTTATGCTGATTGATAATTACTTCTACCTGCTTTTTGCTGACCCAACCAATATACTTTTTAATAACTTTCCCATCAGGTCCTATAAAATAATTAGTTGGATAAGCCTCTACATCATAGAGTTCTCCTACTGCTTTTTCGGTATCAGTGAGCATCTGAAAAGTAACTCCAAATGACTGCTTAAAATCCAATGAAACGGACATGGGCTGCCCTACATTGACAGCGATTATTTCAAAATCATCACTTTTGAGTTCGGCATAATAATCTTGAATGCGAGGAAATTCTGCCCTACAGGCATTGCACCAATCAGTCCAGAAGTGCAATAAGACTACTTTACCTCTATATCCCGACAGTTGTTTGGATTGGGCATGAATATCTTTGAGCTTGAAGTCAGGGGCGATATCTCCTTTACCAGTACCTGGTACACTAGAGCAGTTGTTGAGCATCAAAGCTATCAAAATAATCAATATTAATTTTAGCTTCTTCATTTTTATTAGTTAGTGGCTAGTCTCTTACGACTACTGCGATACCAAAAATAAGCAAGCCCACCCAGCATCAAATAAGGAATGGTTGCGAGGTATATAATCCCTGCATTGAGACCTGCTACCAAATCACCTCCATTACTTGCACTTGTCTCTACAGTAGCTCGGCACATTGCACATTGAGCCCAAATCTCTATATTTGTGAGCAATAACAGGAGGATAGTTATCAGAATTATTTTTATTGATTTCATTCTCTTTTTGTTTTCTTTAAAACACTTATCTAAATACTTTCATTCCAAATTTTAGGAATAATAAGGGCTAATCATCAAATAGACAATTACTCCAGTGGCTGCTACATAAGTCCAGATAGGATAAGTCCATTTTACTAGCTTCTTATGTTTTTCTATTTTATTAGACCATGCAAAGTAAATCGTAAATAATACAAAAGGAACTACTACCGCAGCCAAAATGATATGAGTAATCAGTATAAAAAAATATGCATACCTAATAATTCCTTCACCTCCAAATTTGGTACTTACTGCATTGCTATGATAAACTACATAAGAGAGTAAAAAAATAGCAGATAGTATAAAAGCAGACATCATAAACATACGATGATAAGCAACTTGCTTTTGACGTACCGCAATAAAACCTAATACTAAAAGTGAAAATGTAGCTGTATTGAGTATTGCATTAAGATGAGGAAGAAAAGATACATCTAAACCTTCAATACGGGTAAGTTGATTTCCTCCAAACATCAGAAAAGCTACTAAAAGGGGTACAACAACTGATAATATACCAATAAGCCAGACATAAAATCTATTAGATTGTGGTAAAGTTTGATTTTCTAACATATCCTTTAAGTTTAAAATGAAAGTGTTTTTTTATAATTTTTTGGCTTCGTATAACAAAATTTTAATCTCTAAAACTAGTTTATCTACATCTTCTCGGCTTGTGCCTTCATAGTAGCCTCTTACACGTCCTTTCGTATCTATCAGCATCAACTTAGTGGCATGTAAAAATTCAGGTGTAACATCATCCCCTTCTTCCATGGCATTTACTTTAAAACCATTATAAGCAAGAGCATAGATTTCTTCTTTTTCACCAGTCAAAAACTTCCACTTCTCATACCTTGCTTGGTATCTTTCGGCGTACTCTTTTAAGACTTTGGGTGTATCATTGACAGGATCTACAGTAAATGATACGATTTTGACATTTTCATTGTCTTTAAAATCTTCTTGAACACGCTTAAGCTCGGCACTCATTCGTGGGCAAAGAGTAGGATTACCACAACGTGTGAAGAAAAAATCAGCTATATATACATTTCCATCTAACTGACTGCCCTTAAATGACTTTCCATTCTGGTCTATCAGCTCAAAATCAGGAATATGATGATAAATCGTATCTACTATTTTATGCCCTTTGAGAGCTGTAGCATCACGTAGTGTGTCCAAATAAGGTTGTCCATCTACTTCTACTTCTTCTATCCATTGAGTATGGTAAATATCTAATGGGTAAGTATTACTACCCATGCTTTGTAAAAACACAAAAAACAGAATAGGAAGAATTACTAAAATGCTTAAAAGAATATATTGACGGCTTTTGTTCATAAATAAAAAAGCGATTGATTTATAGAGTATAAACCAATCGCCAATTTGAATGTTTTTAAAATTTTATTGTCCCATCATAAATATTGAGCCACCCTCTAAAATCATTGCGAGTAAGAGCCACCCTACAAAAGTCATAGGTAAAACAATCGCCCATATAAGAAACTTTACTTCATGACGTAAGTGCATAAATTCACCTACGATATATGCAGCTTTCGCTATAGTCAGGATAATAAATACTCCCACTCTGAACGTGCTGTTAGGTATTGTAAAAGCAATGATGAATTCAAGTGCCGTTAATGCGGAAAGAATCCAAAATGTTCTCCAGATTATGGCTGTATTTGGCTTGGCTATTTCGCCTTCTTGTGTATGTTGTATTTCTGCCATTTGATTATTTTTTTAGGTTTTCAGTTTTAATTATACTAGGTAAAAGAAAGTAAATACAAATACCCATACTAAATCTACAAAGTGCCAGTAAAGACCTACTTTTTCTACCATTTCGTATCGGCTTGCACCTTCATCTATTTTTCTATTAGGCCGGTCATAAATTCCGATAGATGTATTATAAAAAATAATAATATTAAGTATTACACCACTCGTTACGTGCATTCCGTGAAAGCCCGTAATAAAGAAGAATAAGTCAGCAAAAGGAACTGGTCCATATTGGTTTTGAATAAGATTAGCACCATAAATCACATTACCATAAAAATCAGTTGCACCACCACCTTCAGTACCGTGGATAAAGTGAGTCCATTCCCAAGCCTGACAGCCTAGGAAAGTGATACCACCTAAGATAGTCCAAAGCATCCATTTTTCTACATCCCTTCTATCCCCTCTATGCCCAGCTTCTACGGCAAGCACCATGGTAACGCTGCTTAAGATAAGTATAAAAGTCATAATCCCCACAAAAACCAAAGGAAGGGAAATACCATGCAAAAACGGAACGGCCTCAAATACTTTCTCAGGGATAGGCCAATGTGCTTGTGAGAATGTGAACTCTGATATTTTACCATCAAAGGCCTTGTGACTGTAGCGACTTAATCCATAAGAAATTAAGAGTGCTGAGAAAGAAAAAGCATCTGACAAAAGGAAAAACCACATCATGAGTTTACCCCAGCTTGCACGCAATGGAAGGTTTCCACCTCCCCAATCAATACCTTGTTCAGAATTTGTTGCTGTTGCCATATAATTTAATTAGGTTTTAGTTTTCTATTTTGTTCAAATTTAGTGGTTCAAAAGCAAAAAACCGAATAAATATAACCAAAGAATGTCTAAAAAATGCCAAAAGGTGGCACACATCTCTAATCGGCTCATATTTTTCGAGTGAATCTTGTAAGTAAATACCGAATAAAGGGCAATTAACAAGAAAATTACTCCACTTACAATGTGCACTCCGTGCATTCCTGTGATAACATATAAAAAAGAACCTGAAGGGTTTGATTGACTTCCTGCAAAGAAAACGCCATTTACCACTAAATCTTGCCAAGCATAGACCTGCATCACTAAGAAAGTCAATCCTAATAATGTAGTAATGCTAATGGCTATTTTGAGCATAGAAATATTATCTTTTCTCGCACTTAATACAGCCCAGTGCATGGTAGCACTACTGATGATAAGAATCATAGAATTAACCCAGAAAAGATTAGGAAGTTCAAAATAAAGCCAATTCCCTTCTGCTTGGCGTACTATGTATGCACTCGTAAAAGCTGCAAAAAGCATCACTATACTTGTAATAAAGAGCCACATCGCAAACTTTTGGGGGTGCATCGAAAGGGTCTCTTGTGCTTCTTCTGTAAAATCTATTTGTTGTTCTAACATAATCTTTTCTTAATTTACATTTTATCTAATAAAAACGCAATCTGAATCACTGGCAAGTATATAAAGGAAGCAAACATAATCTGTAAAGCTGTCTTTCTATCTTGTACATACATTAGCTTCACTGTTGGAAGCCAAAATAAAATGGCAGCAATAGTTGCTACTATCATTGAAGTAAAACCTGTCAAACCTATTTGATAAGGAATCAAACCCACAGGAATCAAAAATAAAGCTCCTAACATAATCTGCAGGGCAGAATTAAAACTACGCCCAGCCTTAGAAGGCAATAGACGGAAGCCTGCTTTTTTATAATCATCATCCATTACCCAAGCAATCGCCCAGAAATGAGGAAATTGCCAGACAAATTGTAAGGTAAATATAATAAATGCCTCAAAGCCTAAATTACCTGTAGCAGCTACCCAGCCTAATAAAGGAGGCAAAGCACCAGGGATAGCACCTACTATCACCGCAATCGGCCCTACTCTTTTGAGAGGTGTATAGATAAATCCATATAAAAATACCGATGCTAGAGAAAGCAAGGCAGTCAAAAAATTAGTAAAGATTAATAATAAAGTCAGCCCTAACATTCCGACAATAAATCCGAAAAAAATTGCTTCGGAAGTAGTAATCTGAGCAGCAGGCAGAGGACGGTTTAAAGTCCGATTCATTTTCTTATCTAAGTCCTTTTCAATTACTTGGTTAATGATGACAGAAGCACCCGATACCAAAAAGCCACCTGTTGCCAATGCAATGAGTGCAAGCCAGTTAATATCTCCCTTTAATGCCAGCAAATAACCGAAAACCGCAGAGAAAGTAACCAAAAAAGATAAACGAGGCTTTAGTAAAGCCACAAAATGTCTTAATTTTGACTCTAGAGATAACTCCACAAATTGCTTATTTTCCACTTCAGTACTTACCATATTCATTTTAAACTTGTACGGGTTTAGAAGTATTAACTTGTTGTTGCAAAGATAGTTTAGGATAGTTAATAACTTGCCATAATATAAACAAGATTCCTAATGCTACTACTGCTAAAAATAAATGAACTGGCTGTAAAAATGCAGGAATACTAAAATAAGCCATTCCGATTCCTGTAAAAGTTTCTATAATTATGATAGATATCAACCCTAATGCAAGACGTTTAGTCAAATTAGATACCTGTGTAGGGATTTTCTTAAATACATAATAAGCTAAGTATCCATGCGTAATCAAGACTAACCAAGAAAATGAACGGTGAATATAAAAAACTGTTCCAGATTGTTCTACCCACATTGAGCGACCTTCTGAACCGAGTACTCTAGCAATCACATCTATACCTTCTCTTACTTGTGTACCTAACAAAACCTGTCCAAGAGTAATAAATGTAGTTAAAATCAAGAGTCTATTTAAAAATATTTGCTGACCTCTATTAATTGTCAAGTCCTGATAATGATATGTCCTGCTTACTGCATAAATCAATAGCATTACAATAACTATTGCTAGTAACATGTGAATTGTAATAATTCCTGTTAAAAGATTAGTAGAAACTACTACTGAGCCAATCCAACCCTGAATACCGACCAAGATAAAGGCAATGAAAGAATATAAAGGAATTTTATAATTTACTTTACGGTATGAAAAAGAGAATAACAAGGTCAGAAATATAAAAAAACCTATTAAAACACCTACAAGACGGTTCACATACTCTATCCAAGTCTTAGTAGCATTAAAATCTGCTTCTACATAAGTAGAGGCATCTCCTTCTATTTTTTTGGAAAGATTTGTAAAGCCCATGTTTTGAAGCATTTGAGCTAAACGATTATTTTTTGTTTTTCTCTTTTCAGCATATATTTCTTTATAGTCTTCTGGCAATTGACTTACTTCTGTGGGAGGAATCCATTGTCCAAAGCATTTAGGCCAGTCAGGACAGCCCATGCCTGCACCAGTGCTTCGCACGACTCCACCAATTAGAATTAGGAGATATACTGAAAAAATAGTGGTTATCCCCAGTCGCCTGAAGATAACCCTACTTTTAAATTTATAAGAAAATTGGTTCTTATTTTTGTTCATTGATTTTTAAATCATCTTCTACGTACTGATCATTCATAATTTCATTTTCATGCTCCAAGTTAGAGTGTGGAGTTTGTGAAAGTGGAATATGTTGAGGGATAAAGTCAGTAAATCCATCTTTATCAGCATTTGGTTTACTATAATCATAAGGCCAACGATATACGTGAGGAATTTTACCTGGCCAGTTACCATGTCCTGGAAGTCTTGGAGTTGTCCACTCTAAGGTATTAGAATTCCAAGGGTTTTCAGGTGCTATACGACCACGGAAAATACTCCATATAAAATTAAAAGCAAATGTCGTTTGACCTAAGAAAGTAACAATTGCAGCAACACTAATAAACATATTCAAGTCAGTAAAAGTACTGAAAGCATCAAAGCTTGTATGGGAATAGTAACGACGAGGGAAACCTGCGATACCAATATAGTGCATTGGGAAGAATACAAGATAAATACCTATGAATGTAAGCCAGAAGTGTATGTATCCTAATTTCTCATCCATCATACGTCCAAACATTTTAGGGAACCAGTGATACACCCCAGCCATGAAGCCAAAGAATGAAGCACTACCCATCACAATGTGAAAGTGGGCTACTACGAAATAAGTATCGTGTAATTGAATATCTAAGGCATTGTTACCTAATATGATACCCGTAACACCACCTGAAATAAACACCGATACTAGACCGATAGAAAATAACATGGCAGGAGTAAATATGATGTTACCTCGCCATAGAGTAGTGATATAATTAAATGCTTTTACTGCAGATGGCACTGCAATAATCAATGTCAAGAACATAAATATTGAACCTAAGAAAGGATTCATACCTGTTACGAACATATGGTGTGCCCATACAATAAAGGATAAAACAGCGATACCTATCATAGAACCAATCATCGCACGATAACCAAAAATAGGTTTGCGTGAATTAGTAGCAATAATTTCTGAAGTAATTCCTAGTGCAGGAAGAAGTACAATATATACCTCAGGGTGTCCTAAGAACCAGAATAAATGTTGATAAAGAATTGCACTACCTCCTTGATTGTGAAGTGGCTCTCCATTCATATATATTTCAGACAAGTAAAAGCTTGTACCAAAACTACGGTCAAAAATCAATAATAGTGCTGCTGCAAAAAGTACTGGAAATGATAAAAGTCCAATGATTGCAGTCAAGAAAAACGCCCATATTGTTAAAGGAAGTCTAGAAAAAGACAAACCTTTTGTACGCATATTGATTACCGTAGTGATATAATTAATACCACCCAAAAGGGTAGATATAATAAATAATGCCATTGAAATCAACCAATATGTCATACCCGCACCAGAACCAGGTATCGCTTCAGGCAAAGCACTCAGTGGCGGATATACTACCCAACCACCCATAGCAGGACCAGTATCTAGGAAAAGAGAAGAGAACATAACCACACTAGCTGCAAAAAAGAACCAATATGAAAGCATATTCATAAAGCCTGATGCCATATCTCTTGCCCCAATTTGAAGAGGAATCAAGAAATTACTAAATGTACCACTCAGACCAGCAGTCAATACAAAGAACACCATAATAGTACCGTGCATTGTAACCAGTGCTAAGTAGTAATTAGGATCTAGCTTGCCAGCAGAGTCTAGCCAATGACCTAGAAAAGGTTTTAAGAAAGTGAGTTCCATATCAGGAAACCCTAGCTGAAGTCGGAATATAACAGACATTGCACCACCGAAAAAAGCCCAAATAATACCTGTGATTAGGAATTGCTTGCCAATCATCTTATGGTCTTCGCTGAAGATATATTTGCTAATGAAACTTTCTTCATGATGCTCATGCCCGTGGTCATCGTGATGATGATCGAGGCTCACGCCCTGGGTTAAATTAGTTTCTGTTGCCATAATTAAATTATATATTTCTATTTATTAAGATACTAGATTGATGATGAGTTTACTATAAACTCGCTTGTTCTTTACTTTCTTTAGCAGACTTCTTCTTAGCGAGATTTTTCTTACGTAAATCAGAAAGTCCTTTTCCTTTAAATTGAGGATTAGTTTCCAAGAATGGGGTTTGTTCTGCCACCCATTTATTATATTCTTCAGGCTCTACTACTATGATGGTAAATTTCATCGCAAAGTGACCACGCCCACATACTTCGGTACAAGCTAATTCATAATTAAAATTAGGATTATTTAACTTAGTACGCATTTCCTCTGTAGTCACATTAGGGACAAAGTGAAAATGTGTAGGCATGCCAGGCACTGCGTCCATTTTCACTCTAAAGTGAGGTGCAAATACGCTGTGCAATACATCACGAGCACGTATTTTAAACAATACAGGCTGTCCTTTGGGAATATATAATTCTCTTGCTAAGAAATCATCTTCTGATTTTGCATCTTCAAAATCAATTCCAAACTCATTTCCTGCGACATCGTCTATTAAACGAAAATCATGATTACCAAATTCTTTATCCTTGCCAGGGTAACGAACTTGCCAAGCAAATTGCTTACCCATAATTTCTATTTTAACAGCTTCTTTAGGTGGCTCTGTCATAATATCTGACCATGCTTTCCAACCAAAAAATACTAGTAAAGCCATAATAACAGCTGGTACAATTGTCCAAAAAACCTCTAATCTAGTGTTGTCATGAAAAAAACTTGCTTGTCTTCCTTCTTTGTATTGATACCTATAGGCAAACCAAAAAAGTCCTGCATTGGTAATCAAAAACATAATAGAAACTACCGTAATTGATATCCAAAAAAGACGGTCAGTTACTATTCCATGTTCAGAAGCCACAGGTAAAAAATTCTTCGCTGCAATAGGAGAATACCAAACAGTAAGTGCAAGAAGAATAATAGGTACTATTAACATCAAGGCACCATTTACCTTATTACTCAGACCTACTTTTTGGTGTGAACCTTTTACGATTGTTACCAAAGATTGAATACGGAAAAGCAAAAAGAGTATGCTTAAAATGAGTACTGTAGCCAACCCGATGAATAATGCATTCATAACTTATATATTTTATTCGTTCTTGTTTTCTTATCTAATGTATTAAAACTTTGTGCAAAAGTAATGTTTTCTTAAAACTGTGTAAAATGTAAACTTTCTTTGATGAAAGGATCATTTTTAGGAATTAAAGGTAATTTAGTAAGTCCATTTGCAATAGTGTATATAAATGCACTTATGAATACAGCCAAAGTACCGAATTCAAAAAATCCAAATCCAGCATTGTCTCCTACCGTTCCTGGCATCACCATCATATAAAAATCTAAATAATGACCTATCAATATCGCAAAAGCAGCGATTTTAATAAGAACCGTTGTACGCTTTGATTCCCTAGTCATTAGTGCCAAGAATGGAAAAGCGAAATTAATAATGATATTTAAGAAAAATACTCCTCTATAATGTCCAAACAAACGAGGCTCAAAATAATAAGTCTCTTCTGGAATGTGTGCATAGTAAATTAATAGAAACTGAGAGAACCAAATATATGCCCAAAATATACTAAATGCGAACATAAATTTACCTAAATCATGTAAATGATGTTGATTGACCGCTTTCAAATAACCAGCTTCCTTTAAGTAAATAACCGTCAAAGTAACTACTGCAAGACTTGCTACAAACCAACTTGCAAAATTATACCATCCAAACATCGTACTAAACCAGTGTGTATCAATAGACATTACCCAGTCCCAAGCCGAAGTAGAACTAGTAACAGCAAACACTATTAGGAAGACTGCAGAAAAATATACACGCTTATTATAGATAGCTGGATTCTTTAGATATCCATTGTAGTCAGCAATTTGATCTTCTTGTGCTGATAATTTACGGAAAAACAAGAATAAGCCATACCAGACTACAAAATAAAAAATCATCCTTCCCAAGAAGAAAGGTGTATTGAGGTAAGCTGCTTTTCCTGCAATGATAGAATCATAATGTTCACTGTTAGGGTCTGTGATACCTTCATGTGTCCAGTGAAATAAATCATGACCTGCTACAAAAAATAAAATAAGCATCAAGATACCTGTAACAGGTAAAAAGTTACCAAATGCTTCTGGGATTCTTTTGATTAACGCAGACCAACCAGCCCAAGCAACGTAGTTTACGGATACAAAGAAAATTCCAGCCAATGAAATACCTGTGAAATATACACAGCATAGCCAAAGGTTTGCATATAAACGTTTGCTCCAGTGATAATGCCCTTCGGCGCCACCGCCTCCTACAAGGGCATGACCTTCGGCAGCTGCACCGTGTTCGGCACCTAGTACTCCAGTCAGATTTAAAACAGCTCCCACTACGAGTAAAGCTATTCCTACTACAAATGCATACATCAACTTCTTCTTCGAAGGTGACGTGAATTCATATTGCATTTTTTCGTCTGCTATAGATATCTTATGTCCTGCGGCCATAATATTATTATTCTTTTAGATTCTTGATTAATTATGATTTATAAATCTCTATTAAGAGCTTAGTTAGTTCTTTTTTTCAGCTTCAGTTTTAACAGAAACTTGTGTAGAGTCTTTCTCTGATGTCTTTTCTGTTTCAGATTTGCCCGAATCATTTAAGTCGGCAGGAATTTGTCCCATTAATTGATGTAAATAATGCACGACTTTCCAGCGCTCATCAGCATTGAGCTGAGATCCATGAGGCCACATCAAACCTTTACCATTGGTAATTACGTGAAATATGTGCCCACCAGATAATTTATTATATGCAGCACCCGTTAGATTAGCCACCCCATTATATTTTGCAGATACTTTTCCATCACCAGCGCCTCCTGCTCCATGACAAGATGCACAAAAACGCTCATAAAGCACTTTACCTTCTGCAAGTGATTTTTGTGTAATGGGAATTGGATTTCTTAATACTCTAGCAGCAAGTTCTCTTCCTGCATCATCACGAGGAATGTCATAATACATGATATCCATCTTACTTACTGTATTGCCTAATGAATCTGTGACCTCGAAGACAGGGTCAAAGCGTCTTCTTGGAATAGTATTTTTTGCAGGGTTACGTAAGTTAAGACCATTCTTATTAATGGTGTTAGCTTGTACCTGAGTATAAGGCTCATAAGCTTTCGAGACATACATCTGTGGTGCAAACTCTGTTCCTTGGTCATTAGGGTCTCTTTGACAAGATGTCAAAAACCATAAGCCCAAAACGGCTACAAGAGTGAAAATTTTATATGCTTTGAAATTCATTTGATTAATTAATTTTTGAAAAGATTAAAGTTCTTTTTCTTTTGGCTTTTCTGATACTCCGTATTCAGTCAAGATTTTTTCTATTTCCTCTTGACTAAATTTTGAATTTGCACTTAAATCTATTGCCATTACAAATTTATCATCAGTACTACGAGGGTCAAACATAACAGCTTGCTTTCCTGGCCCTAAGTTATTAGAGATCAAAAAAGTAGCTACCATCCCAAGTGCTGCCAAAAGAACGGTAAGCTCAAAAGTAACAGGCACAAAATTTGGATAAGTTACATAATCTTTCCCTCCTATTATCATAGGCCAAGCAAAGCCAAGCATATAGGTTTGCATCAAAATGGCTAAAAATGTACCCGTAATTCCAAACAAAAAAGCTGCTTTAGACAAACGGGAACGCTTGTAACCTAAATATACATCTAAATCATGCACAGGATAGGGAGTATAGACTTCGTATATGTTTACACCTCTAGCACGAATCTTTTTTACTGCGGGGATAAGCACGTCTTCATCATCAAAGATGCCTACTAAATATTTATTTTTTTCTGTATTTGTCATTAGATTGACTAATTAGATTTCTTTGTTTGGTTATTCAATTTCTTTTTTCACTGACGTATCGCTTTCTACTACTGCCTCCACTTCTTCTGAGTAGCTATTTGCTGAATCAGGGTTAGAAGATTTTAATACTGCTTTTACCTCAGCCATGTTAATCACAGGAAGGAATTTTGCAAATAAGAAAAACAAAGTAAAAAAGAATCCAAAACTAAATAGGTAATCACCTACATCTACATAAGTAGGGTAAAACATAACCCAACTTGATGGAAGATAATCTCTGTGAAGTGAAGTAACAATAATTACAAATCGCTCAAACCACATTCCTATATTTACAACTATGGATAAAGCAAATGTTACATATAAATTACGACGCATTGCCTTAAACCAAAAGAACTGTGGAGAGATTACATTACAAGTCATCATAGTCCAATATGCCCACCAATAAGGCCCAAAAGCACGGTTTACGAAAGCATATCGCTCATACTGAACGCCTGAATACCAAGCCATAAAAAACTCTGTCAAATAAGCTACACCTACTATAGAACCAGTCAATAAGATAATCTTATTCATAGACTCTACGTGACCTACTGTAATATAAGGCTCAAGTTTGAATACATATCTAGTAATTAACATTAATGTCAATACCATCGCAAAGCCAGAGAAAATAGCTCCTGCTACGAAATAAGGAGGGAAAATAGTAGTGTGCCATCCAGGAATAACAGAAGTAGCAAAGTCAAAACTTACAATGGTATGTACTGATAATACAAGTGGAGTAGATAGACCTGCTAATACTAAAGCCACCATTTCATATCTAGCCCACGTTTTTGCAGAACCATCCCAACCAAAACTTAATAAACCATATATAAAACGTGCAATTGGATTTTTAGCTCTTTCACGGATAGTTGCTAAATCAGGAATAAGCCCTATGTACCAAAACACCAATGAAACTGTCAAATAAGTACTAATCGCAAATACATCCCAAACCAATGGTGAGTTAAAGTTTACCCATAAGGAACCATAAGTATTAGGAAGAGGTAATGCCCAATAAGCTAACCAAGGACGACCCATGTGCATTAAAATAAATGAACCTGCACATAATACAGCAAAAATAGTCATTGCTTCTGCTGCACGGTTAATAGAAGTACGCCATTTTTGACGGAAAAGTAAAAGAATCGCAGAAATCAATGTGCCTGCGTGTCCGATACCTACCCACCATACGAAGTTGGTAATGTCCCAAGCCCAACCTACGGTTTTGTTTAGACCCCATTCTCCAATTCCAAAAAACCATGTACGATATAGGGTATAACTCCCCCAAGCTAATACTATAAGAGATATAGCCATAGCAGCCATCCATCTCATATTGGGGGGTGCTTCTACCTGACGGCAGATATCATTCGTAATATCATGGTAAGTAGTGGGACGATTTTCATCGTGAATTTGCCTCCCTACCAAAGGCTCTCTTATGGGTGACGTAAGTTGCATATTTCTATATTATCAGTTTATTCAACAAAAACCTAGTTCTTTGCTTTAGTATTCAGTTTTAAATTATCCGTGTGAAGCTTTTCCCTTCTTTTTAGAATGCTTTGCCTCGTCCTTATTGCGTATTTTAGTTAGATAAGCTATTTG
>JBBRUH010000055.1:0-16385 GCA_038248005.1 Cytophagales bacterium
TCTTATAGAAAAGCATATTCCAGTTAAAAGCAGGATTGCGACAAACTCGTATACGATTTTCGTAACGCTTTTCGATTTAAATAGAAAAGCATATTCCAGTTAAAAGCAGGATTGCGACTTGACGAGCGGAACATTTTATATTTTTTTATTAAGAAATAGAAAAGCATATTCCAGTTAAAAGCAGGATTGCGACTATTCTGCTATCTTCTTTCGGTTTTCCGTTTTTCATAGAAAAGCATATTCCAGTTAAAAGCAGGATTGCGACTTGAGAGAAGTTAGGGAGTTAAGGAGTTGGGGAAAGGTATAAAAGTAACTTCCAGTTGAAAGCTAGATTGCGATAGTGCATTTATTTGTCTAAAAGGCTACGCTATGTAGCAGATTTCTACGAAATGACAATAGGCTTATATAAAATCAATTTTCCATTAAAAGCTAGATTCTTGATAATCCTCTAATCCCAAAAAATCCTGTCCAGACATAGAAAGGGATATAAACTTTCCCACACACCTCAAAAACCTCATTTCTAGTTTCCTAATATTTCGGCTAAAAACAGCCAGAAAATGATGAATAAAGTCCATGAGTAAGAAAAAAAATTAAAAAAATCCCTTACTCTTTTTTTTCTTTAACTAAAGTACCGTATTTTGTACCTAGATTGGGAAACCAATATTTTTATTCATTACAAAATATAATTAAAATGGAATCAGGAGTAGTAAAATTTTTCAATACTGAAAAAGGATTTGGCTTTATCACACCTAACTCAGGTGGGAAAGATTTATTTGTACACTTTTCAGGTGTAAACGGTGAAATTAGAGAAGGCGACAACGTAACTTTCGATGTCGAAGATGGTGATAAAGGACCAAAAGCTGTGAATGTTAGTGTAGATTAATCGTAACATTAACAATATAGCCTTTTATTAGGGTATATCAGCATCATAAGCATTTGCTATGTTAACAGATTTCTGAAAAGGAATTGTTATATAAGCAAATGCTTTTTTTATGTTAAATCCTGATTTATGCCATCGAAGTTTTCTCTTTATTACTAATAAAGGTAGAGAGCTATTTTCATATTCTTAGATTTGAATAAAGATGTAATTAGGTTTTGAGCATACTAAGCCACGAGTTTATTTGTGAGGGCTAATGAGGTTTCCCAAGCTATTTGACGTAACTATATTAGCCTGATTTTGGTGCGACACCAAAATCTTTGCAGGTGAGACACGTTGCGAGGGGTATTCTCCAAACCAATCTTCTAAATTTATTTTATCAGATATCTAATTATCAGAGATAGCCTGAAAGGCTTAAACATCTAAACTTGGGGCACCTCCCCAAGCTATTTTATCTTTTATCATTCGACAATACTAAGTTATTCGGATTTTTTATAGATTTATGCTTTAAAACATTTTTAAAGTTTATAAATTTACAAGACATAGCGATATGCTTTGCTTTCTAAAATTTAGTCAGCAAATTTTTGATATTAAAAAGACCATGGAGGCTTCACTCACCAAAATTACATTTATCGCACAAGTCAAAGCCTTTGCAAGGCTGATTCGCTTCAATAATCTATTGATTATCGGGCTGACACAATACATGATAAAAATTTGCTTGATAGATGAGCCGAATCAGGTTTGGGCTAATTTTAAAGACCCTTCACTTTTTATGCTTGCTAGCTCCACTATTTTGATAGCTGCTGCGGGCTATATCATCAATGATTATTATGATGTAAAGATAGACACCATCAATAAGCCCAAGCGAATCGTCATAGGCAAATACCTCAAAAGGAGGGTAGCACTTGCCATTAATTTTGGACTCAATCTGCTAGGGCTTGGCTTGGCTTGGATGCTAAGTTACAAGGTATTTGCACTCACCTTTATCTCAGGTTTTTTGCTTTGGTGGTATTCTAATCAGCTCAAAAGACTTCCTTTGGCGGGCAACGCCATGATAGCCTTGCTGACCGCTATTTCTGTCTTGGTCATGGCAGTATATTACCCTCAGAATCAAGATTTATTGGTGATTTTTGCAGTATTTGCTTTCTTCATCACCCTTGTCAGAGAGCTAGTCAAAGATATGGAAGATGTACAAGGAGATGCACATTTTGGCTGTCAGACCTTACCGATAGTCTGGGGGGTTAGACGAACTAAGAACGTTATTTATGTGTTTTTAGCTATTTTTGTGATTATTTTGCTCTCCACTTACCTTAGTTTTCCACGTAAATTTGCTTTTTATCTTTATCTAGTAGTTTTGCCTCCACTCACCTTCTTTTTTGTACGCTTGCTTCGTGCTGATACACGTAAAGAATTTGCTTTTTTGAGTTATCTTTGTAAATGGATAATGGTCTTAGGGGTATTGAGCATGGGTTTGGTATAAAATGTGATAAATTGTCTTTTAAGTCTAAATGTATTATTTTCGGACTTTGTTAGGGAGCCTGAACAGTTATTACTACTATATTCCTAATGATAATTTGATATTTTTAAATTAAAATTAAACCACACGATGTTTAAAATTACGAGTATTTGTTTGTTATTTTTCTTTGCTATTACCTTACCCG
This sequence comes from Cytophagales bacterium, assembly GCA_038248005.1. GTDB lineage: Bacteria > Bacteroidota > Bacteroidia > Cytophagales > Microscillaceae > JAABSX01. The sequence continues at coordinate 2,539 of JBBRUH010000055.1, forward strand.
CACAAGCTCAGAAGAAAAAAGATTTAATCAAAAAAGTAGAAGAACTCAATGCAAAAGTACAAGCCTTAGAAGCGGCTAAAAATGTAAATCTCAATGACCCTACCGAAAAATTGAGCTACTGCATGGGAGTTAGCATTGCACAGAGCATCATCAAGCAAGTAGAGGAGATTAGGACTCCAGCATTTGAGCAAGGCTTGGTAGATGTAAAAGAGGGCAAAGCTATGATGTCAGCCCAAGAAGCAAATGCCTATATTCAAGGAGAATTGGCACGTTTGGCAGAAGCTAAATCTGCTGGCCAAAAAGCTGAGGGAATGAGTTTTTTACAAGAAAACGGAAAAAAAGAAGGCGTTACTACCTTGCCAAGTGGATTGCAATACGAAGTGTTGCAAACAGGCACAGGGGCAAAACCTGCCAGTAATGACCGTGTAACAGTGCATTACAAAGGCTATTTTATGGATGGAGAAGTGTTTGATAGCTCCATAGAACGAGGAGAACCTACTACATTTGGCGTTACACAAGTCATTGCAGGCTGGACAGAAGCCCTTAAGTTAATGTCCGTAGGTGATAAGTGGAGATTATTCATTCCTTATGATTTGGCCTATGGTGAAAATGGCAAAGGAAGTATTCCTGGCTATTCTACCCTTCTTTTTGAAGTAGAACTTTTAGGAATAGAAGGAAAATGATAGACTAATGTCCATTTTGGTGATTTTGTCGGAAAATATCCTTTCCTTATTTAGACTTTCCAAGTCTATCAGACTTGGAAAGTCTAATATCTTTTAAATTCCGTCAAATCTGTGTGCTTAAAAATATCATAAGCACTTAAGTAGATGTTTAAAATTAGTTTTTATTTTGATACTACTATAAAAAACTGATTATCAGCATTTTAATAGAATAACTCATCACTTAGATGTGGTACTTTTTTCAAAAAGTGCCACGTCTTATTTAGGCTTTTCATGATTTTTATAGGTTTTAGACTTTCCAAGTCTATCAGACTTGGAAAGTCTAATATTTTTTTAAACTCTGTCAAATCTGTGTGCTCAAAAATATCATAAGCACTTAAGTAGATGTTTAAGATTAGTTTTTATTTTGATATTACTATAAAAAACTGATTATCAGTATTTTAATAGAATAACTCATCATTTATAACTCATCATTTGCTCAAAATCAATAAGGTGATTTCTGCTCAAACTCATTGATTTCCTCTTCAAGATTAAGTAGATAATCTATATCATCTAACCCTTGAGCAAGGCAAAGTTTTTTGTAAGAGTTAATTTCAAACTGTTCACTCTGTCCTGTTTCTAGCCAAGTGAAAGTCTGGGTCTCTAAATTAACCAAAAACTCAGTTTTAGAGTTGGCTTGTACTCCAGCGAGAATCGCCTGCAAAAAATCATCACTTATTTGCACAGGAAGTAGATGATTATTAAGGGCATTATTTTTAAAAATATCTGCAAAAAAGCTAGACACTACTACTCTGAAGCCATAATCTACCAAAGCCCAAGCAGCATGCTCACGGCTAGATCCACAGCCGAAGTTTTTACCAGCGATTAGTATCTCTCCTTCAAATTGATTTTGATTGAGTACAAAATCAGCATTTGCTAGTCCGTTTTTATCATATCTCCAGTCACGAAATAGATTTTCTCCAAAGCCCTCACGAGTAGTAGCTTTTAAGAAGCGAGCAGGGATAATTTGGTCAGTATCAATATTTTCTGATGGAATAGGCACTGCCTGTGATTGGATTTGGGTAAAGGTTCTTTTAGACATATTTTTAAATGATTTGAAATTTAAGTTTGTAAACAAATTCAAAGTTAAGCGTTTTGTAGAATTATTATTTGCTTAGAAAAAGATGTTTTTATACATAAAAAATAATAAATCTATCACTTATAATTGAATAAATTGCTTGGGGTTTATTAAATTCGCATTAACATTATGTTAAATAATCTGATAATCAGACTTTTACACAAAAAAATCATTAGGAACTTATCTTCAAAACTATTACCAATCAAACAATCATCTTTAAAATACGAATACCCTTTTATTACTTAAAAAAATTAATTCTTATGAGTAGAACGATACATTTATCACAAAACAGCATCTTGTTTGCTTTTCTCTCTTGTCTTTTCTTATTTCAAGCCTGCACGAGCAGTCAAAAATTACTAGAAAGAGGCGATTATATACGTGCAACCGCTACTTCATTAGACAGGCTTTGTAGCAGACCTAATGATGAAGAAGCAGCCAATGTGCTTCGTCAGAGTTATCCGCTTGCTTTGCAACAGTTAGAGGCACAAATTCAAAGTAACAGAGGGGCTGTAGCTTCGGCTTCTATGCAAGTCGCTTATTGGGATGCACTCATTGATTCTTATCGCTCAGTGAATAACTATGATCAAAGAATCAGAAGTTGTCCTGCTGCTTTTGCTGTCATTAATAATCCTAGAAGCTACCAAGCCGAAGCTTTAGAAGCCATGAGACGTGCTTCTCAGATTCACTGCCAACTCGGGAGCGAAAAACTAGCAATGAATAGGAGAGAACTAGCAGCAGAAGCATTCAATCACTTTCAAAAAACACAAACCTATGCACCAGAGATGTGTCCTGATGCCCTTGTAAAAATGGAAAAAGCAAGACTTATGGGGCTTCTAAAAGTACTCGTGGAGCAAATGCCCGTACAAGGAGTTTATGCACCCTCTGATGAGTTTTTCAGAAACCAAATCAACACTTATTTGCTAACCTTGCGTAAGGCTAATCAATTAGATTTTTTCTATGATCCTTTGGCGATGCAGATGCCACCTAACTACAAAATGAGATTTCAATTTTATGACTTTACGGTAGGTGAGACCTATAACCGTGAGCGAGTAGAAGTAGTAACAGATACTGTCCGATTTACTCAACAACAGACCTCTACTGAGCAAAAATCAGTAGGTTATGAGATTGTAAGAGCTGAACTTCGTATTTTTGAAAAGAGTGTGCGTTCTAATTCAATTCTTGAGATTAAAATCTTAGATGAAGACAATCAGAGAGTTTTGATGCATGACCGTGTTCCCTCAGAAGATGTTTGGACAAGCAATTGGGCAAGCTATCAAGGTGATAAGCGTGCTTTGAGTGCAGAGCAATTAGCCCTTTGTGCTCAAAGAGAACAACAAACACCTGATAGACAAACGCTATTTACTAAAATGTGCGAACCACTTTTGGTTCAAATCAAGCCTAAATTACAAGAGTTTTATAAAGATAAAAGGTAATGTAGTGATGAGTTATCTTTGTAAGGAACAATAATTAAATAAAGTGAAAAGTTATTTTAGGTAAAATACTCACTATCAGATTATTACAAACTCATAATTTATAACTCACCTCTCACTAAGGTTTTGATAATTAGGAACGCAAAAGAAATAAAGTGATAATTTAGTTTTGGTAAGATGCTTACTATCAGCTAATTATATCCTGATAACCAAGTAACTTATAACCAATACAGTTGTTACTTTTTGATTTTCAATGATTTACATCAATTGTTTATTTGGGAATCTTGAAATTATAAGCTAATATAAAAGATTTTCGTAAGCAATTTTCTATGTGTTTATGTGGTTGTAAAAAAGGATAAAGTGTTGATAGTCTGTGTGTAACAACTCTATTAATAACCTATATAAACACTTGGAAGCCAATTACCTTTATTTACAAAAAAAAGGGTGGAAGTTAGATAACTTTCACCCTTTTTTTTATTAAAAATCTCCAGAGTAAAAGAAGATGACAGTATCTAGGTGTATGTTACCATTCACTAAAATATATTTATATGCAACAGACAGCTTATTTCATCCTTTTCCTTTTGCTATGCATGATGTGTCTCATCTCTTGCCAAAAACCTCCTGTCATAGAAAAATTTAGTGGGAGTAAAGGTGTACTGATGGGTAGAGAAAGTTCTCTCTCTTGGCAGGTAAAAAATGCCCAAAAAGTAATACTTAAAAATGAACTTACAGGAGAAGAACAAACCCTTGCTGAAGAAAAAACTAGGTTTATATTCAAACCTGAGAAAGATTTTAAATATACACTCATTGCCGAAAATCAAAGTGGGCAAATCACCAAAACTTTTGAAGGAAAGGTGCTTCGCAACCCACCCATTATTGAGTATTTCAGAGGAAGTGAGAAATATGAAGTAGGAGATAAAAAACTAGCCTACCTTGAGTGGAATGTTCGCAATGCCAAGCGAATCTATCTCAGACACATGGTTGATAATCTGCCCGAAACCTTCAGAGCAGATAGTCTTACTCTTGATAGCACCACTACTTTTGAGCTAGTAGCCATTGGCGAGTTTGGCGATACTACTTCTCAAAAACATACCATTGAGGTGCTCAAAAAAAATTATTCTATTAGAGTAGTAGATGAATTTAATACCCTATCATTGGTTAAAGGCATTGAAAATAAAGTACACTGGAATTTTAGTGGAGCAGAATGGGTCATAAGGGAATTTTCTAAAGATACACTTGCCTCTGCAGGCGACTATACTATCCGACCAAGAGGACTTGAAAAATACTATACAGAAAAATTTTATGTGAAATATCCCAATCACGATGAACCTAATGTATTTATTTACGAAGCAATAACAGAACAAACGAAGGTATTCTTCAAACCCTCTAAACTGAAAACTGATATAAATACGCCTGTTAGTCTTGATTGGAAAGCAAAAGGCACAAAAGGATTTAAGATTATGGTAGGAGATGAGATGGTCTATAAAGGGCAAGAGGGTGCAGATTCTTATACTTTTACTATTCGCAAACCTACAGTAGTTAAGATGCTTTTTATAGATAGAGAGGGTAAAGAAAGTGCTATTGATTGGCTAATTAGGTGTGGACAGGTTCGCCCCTTTATCGTTGATGCCATAGACTATAAAACCATTCAGAATGAATCTAAAAAAAGAAGACTCATTACAGAAATATTTCAGACAGATAGAAGTAATTATCCCGAAGAAATCACGCTAAGAGTACTAGTAACGGATACTTTGGGTAATTTTATCAGAGGATTAGCTCCGCCTACTTTGACAGAAGCTGAATCACGTAAGTATTTTAAAGAAATCATAGAACGCTCAGGAAGCCAAATTCAAAATATAAGTAACTTCAAAGTCAGAGAAGTAAATGAACTTCAGTCTAAGCCTTATGATGTTGCTTTTTGCTTAGATTATAGTGGTTCTATGGTAGCTGATATCAAGGCTTTGGAAAATGCCATACGAAAAATGATTAACAAAAAAGATAGTAAAGATAAGTTTTCTATCGTGAGATTTGATGATAAACTAAAAACTGAAATCGTATTAGAAGAAGATGTCAATGAAATCTTAGAGAAAATATCTTGGAGAGGAATGAATGGTTTTGGAGGAGCTACAGCCCTTTATGCAGGTGCAGACCAAGCCCTTAAATCACTAGAAAACTCAGAAGAAGGAAGACAAAAAATCATGTTTTTGTTTACGGATGGACATGAAAACTCATCTTTTGCCTTTGCAGAGCAAGGTCTATCATATACACCATTAGATTTCGTCAAAAAAGCAAGGGCAGCAGGAGTCAAAGTTTATCCCATCGCCTTAGGAGAAAACACCAATGAAAGAGTGTTGAGTTCTATTGGCTGGCTTACAGATGGATATATTATGAATGTAGATAATCAATCTAAATTAGATTCTGCTTATTTAGAAATTCCTCGCTTATTCAAAAATTATTATGAGATTACTTACAAGCCCATGCCTGATAAATCTGATAAGGGTCAAAAAGAAGTCATACTTACTTATTTTAATAACCAAACGATAGCAAAAACCAGCAGGAAATATCAAAATGGAGATAATTTTGATTTAGACGAATATGAATCTAATGAAAATGGTAAAAAAATAATTGTACCTATTCAAGCAGTTGCTTTTTTTGGATTTGATAGACATAACCTAGAACCTGAGTTTATGCCTAGTATGGAGTCTATCTATAATTTTTTGGTCAAAAATCCATCTTATCAAGTAGATATACTAGGTCATACTGATTTAGTGGGTCCAGAAGATAAAAATATGGCACTCTCTCGCCTGCGTGCTTCATCTGTAAAGCAATACCTAATCAGTAGAGGGATTGACCAAAAAAGACTAAATATTTTACCTTTTGGAGAGTCCAACCCTGTCTGGGATAAAGAAGATGAAGAATGGAAAGCTAAAGAGAATAGAAGGATAGAAGTGAGGGTTTGGGAATAGATTTTAGCAAGAAATAAGTTACAGTTGAGAAGTAAAAATCTGATTATCAGATTTTTACTTCTCACTCCTTTAATTATCCCATTCTTTAACCAAAGCCCCACTAACTCTGAGCAGATTAATCTCTGAAAGTTTGAGTTGATATTGCAGCGTAATTAATCTGCTTTCTGCCTGCAAAGCGATAAGTTGAGCATCTCTAAACTCAATGGCAGAGACCAAACCTAGTTTATATCTTTCAATAGAAATCTCTAAGTTTTCACGCACCACTTCTATATTTTCTCTCTCTAGCAAAAGCAAGTCTTTTTGGAGGAGATAGTTTTGATAACTAATCTCAAAATCGGTTTCGGCTTGTAGGCGAGTATTTTGAAGTTGCTCCTCTGCCTGAGCTACACGAATGCGTGTGTTTTGTGTTTCTCGCTTACGGTTAGAACCTGCAAAAATAGGATAGAAGAAGGTCAGACCATAGGTAAAGCCTCTATTGCGGTTAGAAATCACAAAACCAGCATCAGAGTTAGAGTTAAAAAAATTATAACCAGCGTCAAGACTTAGTGTAGGGAGTTGATTTCCCTGTGCTAGTTCTACCTCCATTTGTCTAATTTCTTGGAGTTTTCGTGAAGCCAAAATCTGAGAGTTTTCATTTTTTAGAGAACTTTTTAGATTTGCATAATCAAGCTCAAAATCTACCAAAATAGTATCTGATACTCTATATTTATTCTCAGGCTGAAGACCCATTAGCTGGTTAAGGGAAGCTTTACTACTAAAAAGCAACTGTTCTTGATTGATGACTTGTGCACTGTCGTTGTTAAAATCTACTCTTGCTCTCAGCCAGTCAGCCTTAGAAAAAGCACCTAACTCATATCTATCAAAAGCCACCGCAAGCCGCTCACGAGAAACTTGTAGATTTTGGTTGAGAACTTCTGAAGCCTTCTTTTGCAAAATGATTTCATTATAATTGATAAAAATAGATTGCAAAACTGACTCTACAGTCAGGCGTAAATCAAGGCGGGAAGATTGATGAGTGAGTTGCAGAATTTTATAATTATTAAACATTCTCATTCCATCAAATAGTACCCAATTGAGTGCTAAACCCGCATTTTGCTGACGAGTTTGGGCTGCATTGACTTCTTGATTTCGTCCATCCAAAAAGACCTGACGAGAATTATTGACACTTCCATTCACTCTTCCTTGCACTCCAAGCGTAGGCAAAAAACCTGCATTGCCTAAGGTGATATTATTATCAGAAAATAAAGTATCTTTCTCTGAGATACGAATCTCAAAGTTTTTACTCAATGAATTTTGGATGGCGTCTTCAAGGGTAAGTAATTCTTGAGCCACCAAAGAACTGACTCCTGTTGAAATATAGAGGAAAAAAAAAGCAAGAAAAAATCTCATAAATTATCTATGATATGTAATGATTGTTTTGTTAGTTATCTGATAACTAGATACTTACGAATAGAGTTGTTAGCAGAGTTTAATTTTATGCTAAACTAGGACTTTTATTTTGAGAACTATCTCCGAAGACGCTCACTTAACAAATTTTTATAAAGAACAGTATCAGTGCCATTTTTTGTCATGCCGCAGGCATCTGCTATACAGCATAGCCTTTTAGCATCAATATGCCACTGCTATTTGTTTAAAGGCTTGAATTCAACTTAAAATAAAAACCACCTTCACCCACACTATTGACGGAGTAATTGAGGCGTACAATGAGGTTATAAAAGCTGACTATGTCTATGCCTGTTCCCCAACTATAGATGAATTTATTGGAGAAGCGGTTGCTAAAATCAGTGAAATTACTATCTCTGACATAGCCTGTATCTGCATAAAGTGTCAGGTACAAGGCAATTGGAACAGTTTGGAACTGACGAATAGGAATAAAATTTAATTTCTTTTGAACACTAAATACTTGGTATCTAAGCGTATTTTGATTCATCAAAAAACCTTGACCATCTATGACATATAGCTCAAAACCTCTGAGTACATTTTGTCCATATCCGAGTGCTTGCGCATTGGCATAAGGTTGGTTTTTTTGGATGGAAAGCAGTCCTTTAAAGGAATTAGAAAGATAGAATCTGTGCTTTAAATCTGAAAAAAATATATACCTAACACCTACTTGGGTCTGAAGCAAATCATTAAAAAGGCCGAGCCCATTTTGTTGGAGACTAACCTCTAAAATATCTCCGTGAAGTGGATAATTGTGAGTATCACGGGTATCACGGGTATATTGATAACCTAAGTAAAAATACTTTTGAGTAGGTTTGTTAGTCATAAAATAACGGGGGTTGGTTAGTGCAACACTATCCTCTATTGACCTTTGCTGAAAACCTAAACTCAGGCTTTGATAATCAAAAATACCTACTCTTTTGCTGAGAGATACATTGGCAAGGTATCTTTCTAGGGCAATTTCTTGTGATTCATAAAAGCTGAGTTTGTGATCATCAGAACGTAGGGCAGTAGATTTATTTTGAGCATAGACAAAGTTAAAACTTAGACCTGTTACTTGTTTTCGGTTTAGATAAGGAATCTGATAACTTAAACCAAACTTTTTGGTAAATCCAAGTTGGGCAAAAGCATCTAATTTTTCCTTTCGTCCTCTTAGATTTTCTAGCACTACACGCATTCCGTAATTGGTGCGGTTGAAGTCTGCATTATAGGTACGCACCCACTCATTAAAATTTCTATCCGAAAGCTCGAAAATAGGCCCAGGGAATAGATACCACCTTTCCTCGAGATTGATTTTCAGGGTAGAATGTTGTGGAGATAGATAGACGAGAGAAAGCTTTACGGATACAAAAAGATTGGTGTTAAAGATGTTGTTTCTATTTCGTTCTAATAAGCTATCTGCTTTTTCTAAGGTAAGCGTATCACCTACTTGCAGGCTTAGCTCACGGTAAATAATCTGAGGTTTCGTTCTGCGATTTCCTATCAGGTCTATTTGATCTATGATAATCCAAGAAGTGTTATTATGAATGGTTAGACTATCCTCTATATCATGAACAGATGAGGAAACTTGGGCATTAGATTCCCAAGTCACCATCAGGCATATACCCATTATTATCAAAATAATCTTGCAAGTCATACTCATTTTATTCTTCAACCCTTATAAGAGTTGATGTGTTTTGAATTTACAACGGATTTCTCGCTAGATTATTAATTATAAGTTTTGAAACAATAATTAAATTGTCAAAATTAGTTTGCATTTTGATATTACTATAAAGAACTGATTATCAGTATTTTAATAGAATAACTCATCACTCATCATTTACAACTCATCACTTAATTAGAGTTCGTCATCTATATCAAATGAACGCAAATGCTCATTCACTTCAAAAGAACCTGCATTGAAAGCACGGATAAAGTTATTAATCACTTTATCATCAATTTTACGAATATCTAACACAATGTCTAGTTCCATGTGTTCACCTTTTTCGCCAACATGGATACTTATATTTTCTTGTACTTTGACCAAATCACTGCGATAGATACTCTCAAAGATATTGTCATATTCATCTTTTTGGAGTTCAGTGAAGTCATCATAATCTTCCTCTTCTAGTTCAGGATAGAGGTTGAGCATCCGTTCTTCGGCTTGCTCGGTGATGTTCATTCGGTAGTCTTGGATGAGGCTCATCATGTAAGCATCGAATAGCATTTCTTTACCTTCATGCTTGCCCAAAAACATAAACGCAGCAGTTTGGTATTCATCATCTATTTCAGCACCAGGACTAGGGATGAACAGTTTCCCACCTTGGGCAAACGCTTTTTTTAATTCTTCAATTTGCTTTTTCACAACAGATTAATACTTAGAGTTCAGGGGTTAATTAATTATTAAAAATGAATATTTTGTTAAAACGATTTAGCTCTTTTTAAATCAATGGCTAAATATACGGTTTACAAGTTATTTATGTATGATTTATGACTGAATTTCTTTAAATTTTTGTGTTTTTTGATGTAAATCCTTTATCCAGCGTGCATCAGTGAGTGCATGGTGTTGTTTATTTCTCTCAGGAAAGTCTTCTGAGGGTAGTTTGATACGGTCTATCTCTTGGCAAAGCTCATGGCAGTAAAGTGGAAAGTTATAAGGTAATTTTCCTAATCCTCCATAAAGTCTCAAGACTAAAAGCCAATCAAAAGTAGCAAAATAAGCCCATATTTCAGGAATTTGATATCCAATAAAAGTTACTATTTCTTCTCTAATAACTGATAGAGGTTTATAGGTAGAAGGAGGCTCTAATTGAGACAATACATTTCCTTTGACCCAATCACTTGCCTTCTCCTCCTCAAATTCGGAAGAGACCGCATAATATTCTTCATTATTCTCTTTCACCAAGGCAATTGAAATCAAGCTTACCTCTGTGCCTGTGTCTATAAATTCTGTATCTAAGTAGATTTTCATTTGATGTTTATGCCCGAAATAATTATTTTTGGTATAGATACAGACGTGCAGGAAAACTAGCTAGAGGCTCTTCGCTCAAGGTATAAAAAGACTGCTCATCACTACTAAAAGCGAGGGCTTCACCTTGTGGCTCTGTAACATAACTATTCACTATCTGAGGAGAAGCATTCAGCATCAGATTTTCATAAAGTCCATCAGGAGCTTGTGCAGTATTCTGCCAATAGAATACTTGTGTATAGGTTTTGAGAATAACTCCTTTTATGGCATCACCCCCTACGATTTGTCCTGAGAGAGTGATTTCGCCCAGTTTGGTGAGTGTATTAAGGTCAGTGATAGATTGTGGGAAAGTGATTTTATAAATACCAGCTTTATTATTTTCTTTGCTTACTATATAGATATCTCCTAAGCTATTCACCAAGACTGTTTCGGCATTTCTAGCACCATCTGGATAAGCTATTCGGATAGTTTGTATGTTGGCAGAAGAGATAGTTTGTGTCTGAGGAGTGCTTACTTGACTCACATTAGGCTCTGCAAAACGATAAATGCGAACTTCATCTCTGGCGGCATTATTATCTCCTATATCTGCCACATGGATATAATTTGCTCCTCCACGTGCGGCTATAGCCATATCTTCCCAGTCTGTATGTGTTGCTCCTTCAAGAGTATAGACACCATAATCAGCACCATCATTCCCTAGTAAAAAAATACGAGGTAAATCTCCACTGTCATTGTGCGTCCAAAGAAAATTAGGATTACTGCGACTAACAGCCAAGCCTGAGGCTTCGTTTACATTATCATTGGCTACCAAGCCTAAATCTTGTGGTCCAGTAAAGCTAGTTTCAGGTTGTGGAGTATCACTATCGCCACAGGCAAAGGCAAAAAACAGAAAAAATACGAAATAAAAAGTTGTTTTATTTTTCAAAATACAAGAGGTTTGTTTTCGCAAATTTAATCAAACTAATAAGATAAACTCAAGTGAATTGGATAAAAATTGGCTTGTGTATCTGAGACCTTCTAAGTTTTTAGTTGAATATTTGGAGAGTCTTTGTTTTTCCGTTAAATTTATGGCTATATAGACAGCTAGATTGGATACTCTTTTTCTTTTAAATAAGTGTTTTGTTGGTTTAATGAATATGTCTTGTAATTCTTTGAAAATTAAGGGATTATTTTAATTCTTCATAATGAGGTTTTTGTTTTAAAAAATCTAGGAAAATATGATTACAAAAATAAAAATAAATGGTTTTAAGTCTTTTCAAAATTTTGAAATGGAGTTTACCCCATTTACAATCATAGCAGGCATCAATGCTTCGGGTAAAAGTAACTTGTTTGATGCTTTAATGCTTTTGGCTCGCTTAGCAGAAACAGATAACCTTAAAAAAGCTTTTAAAGAACAAAGAGGTGATTTTTTAGAATTATTTACCCAATATTCAGAGGGAGAATATGCCCAAGAAATATTCTTCGAGGTAGAAATGCTAGTCAATAAGGCCTTAAAAGATGGTTGGGGAAATGAAAAAGAACTAAAATATACTCGTTTACGCTATCGCATCAAAATCAAAAGATTTACGAATGATATTGGTATTGAAGATTTGACAGTAACTGAAGAGCATCTCGAAAATCTAAAACACGGGGAGGATACATGGATAAAAAAAATCCCGAAAGAAAGCTTAGAATATTGGCGACCCAAAGTAACTACAGGAAAAAGGAAGAAACCGTATCTAAATACTGATATAGAAGAAGGCATCCTTACAGTCAATGTTTCACAAGACGGTGGAGGAGGTAATAAAAGACGGTTTCCGCTACACAATGCCATTCGGAGTGTACTGAGTAGTTTTGATACCGTAGATTTTCCACACGTATTAGCAGCCAAAGAAGAGATGAGAAGTTGGAAATTCTTACAACTCAACCCTGAAGAACTAAGAAAACCTACCAACAAAGAACAAGGTGATGATAAGCTAACCTCAAATGGTGGTAATTTAGCTGCTACACTCTTCCGAATCAAGCAAGAAGATGAATACAGTTTGAAGGAGATATCTAGAAAACTAAATAGCTTTCTGCCTAGCTTTATTGAGGCAGATGTAATTGATGACAAGGAAAATAAGCAATACCTTATCAAACTTAAAGACAACAAAAAAAACACCTATTCTTCTCGTGTACTTTCCGAGGGAACACTCCGAATTTTAGCACTTTGTATTTTAGAATATGATACTAAACATACTGGCTTACTGTGTTTTGAAGAACCTGAAAATGGGATTCACCCTTTCAGAATCAATACTATGGCTGAGTTACTAAAAGATTTAAGTAATGATTTTTTGGATACAAGCATGCCCCTTCGGCAGATTATTGTCAATACTCACTCCCCTAAATTAGTAGGAGTACTGCATCAATGGGAAAGTGATTTGAGTGTAAGTATTTGGTTTTCGGAGATGCGTAATGCAATACTAGATATTCATGGGAAACGAATGGAAATGAGTATTACGAAGATGTTGCCCGTAGAAAAAAGTGGACAGTTAAGCATAGAACTCTCTGAACAAGAAAAGAAATTAAGCCTGACGATGGCACAAAAGTATTTGGAGCAGGATAAAATGCCAATATAAAATTATCAGCTAATTATGAGTAGATTATTATTTGCAGGTCTTTTCGTGGAGGGTACTACGGATGTTCAATTTTTACAGCCTATTATAGCAAAAACACTTCAAAAAGTAGCTTTTGAATGCAAAGGTAATATTGAGATAGAACTGAGAAATATTGATGTCAAAAAAACAGGGCTAAGTTTTGTAGAGCAAGTAAAAGAAGCATCAAGAAAAGGAATAGAAGAATTTGGTATTATGCTTTTGTGTGTGCATACAGATTCTGATAGTGCGAAAGATACTCACATCTGGAAAAGTAAAATAGAACCAGCCAAAGATGCTTTACAAGAACTAGATGCAGATGAATATTGTAAAATTATGGTAGCCCTTGTACCTATTCAAATGACAGAAGCTTGGATGCTTGCTGATATCAATTTACTCAAAGAACAAATTGGCACTAACCAAAAAGATAGTGAATTGGGCTTGCATAAAAATCCTGAGGAGATTACAAATCCTAAACAATTAATACAAGATATTATCCGACAAACAGAAGCACAAAAAACCAAAAGACGAAGAAGAAAAGAACTTGATATTTCTGAATTATATCAAATTATGGGAGAGTCTATCGAAATTGAACACTTAGAAAAGCTATCAGCTTACAAAAGATTTGAAGAAGAAGTGAGGGAGGCTTTACGAA
>JBBRUH010000056.1:0-16384 GCA_038248005.1 Cytophagales bacterium
AAAAGAGTTAAATATAAAACTGGTGATAGGATTAATTTTTATTTAAAAAATGATCCAAGCCGCACCTTGTATCGTCCCTTCATTCAGGGGATTACTCCTACTAGTTTTGTGAGTTACAATACGGAGATAAAATTAGACCAGATAGGCTCAGTAGTGATTTTTAATGATCATTGGTTTGTAGATCAAGGAAGTGTATATTTCCCTATTGCAGGAGCAGGCTATTTTTTGATGGATATGGTGAATCCTCTTTTTTCTAAAAATGAGGCCTTTGTTATCTCCAAACCTGCTATACTTACAAGCAGTGTGCTGATATTGGGTGGACTAGCTCTTAAACTTTTTAAGAAGAAAAAACACCAACTTAATCAAAGAAAATATCTTAAAATTATAGATAAATATTAGCTTGAAACTATATTTTTTGATAAAACAAAAAAAACACTCTGTTTTCACAGAGCGTTTTTTCCAGAAATTCCTTCAAAATAAAGTACTTGTTTAGCTTGAGTAAAACTCTCATTATTAGATTATTATAAATTTATAACTCGTCATTTATAACTCGTCATTTATAACTCATCATTTACTTAGAAATTAGGCTATTAAAAAAGCTATTTAACTACCCATTCAGTCTTACTTTCTTGTTTGTCGTGCTTTAAGATAACCGTATAAGTACCTTTATCTAAAAATTTCCCATCCTCTTTTTTCAGATTCCAAGTCCAAGTATGAAAGCCTGCCTCAGCACTCGCCTCTACTTTTCGAAGGATTTTACCTTCCTTGTCTAAGATAGTAATTTGAGGTGCTTTTTTCTGTGTGGCACTGAGGAAGTAAAGCAACTCAGCTTCTGGCTCATAAGGCTCTATATACATCACATTTTGCCTGCCCCAGCGAGTAGAATGACGCACTTGAGAAGGTTCAAATACGTGAAGCTGAGGAAGATTCTCCATACTTGCTAGTTTTTGCAGAGGCTTGGCATCTAGCACATAGATACTTCTACCATGTGTGCCTAATACAAGTTCATTATCACGAGGATGTACAATGGCATCATAAGTAGCTACATTCGGGAAATCACCACTGAGTACATTCCAAGTTTTACCTGCATCTAAGCTAATATAAGTACCTTCGTCTGTACCAAGATAGAGTAATTTTTCTTGCACAGGGTCTTGTAGTATTATGTTAATAGACTCTAAGGGAAGATTTGAATTGATAGATTGCCAAGTTTGTCCGTAATCCTCACTTTTATAGACAAAGCTTTTTATCTCATCAAAACGATAGCCATTAAAGGTCAAAAAGACCGTTCCTGACTGATGCGGTGAGGCTACTACACTGCTTATCCATCGCCCTGCTACTTGTGAAGGGGTGATGTTTTGCCAAGTAGCTCCTCCATTTTTAGAAACTTGTACATTTCCATCATCTGTACCGACATACAGTACTTGCACATCTAAAGGTGATTCTGAAAAAGAAGCAATGCTAGAATAAGGCACATTGCCACTAGGTAGATTTTTAGTCAAATCAGGACTAATGGCTTGCCATGTATCTCCTCTATCCAAGCTACGATATACTTTTTGAGCAGAAAAATAAAGAATATCAGGGTTAAAATGACTCATCAACACAGGTGTTCTCCAGTTGAATCTCAAAGGTGCTTCCCCTAAATCATGTTCTGGAGTAATGCGTTTGGGTGCTTTTCCTTTTTCTAGTCGTGAATAATTACCAAACTGATAGCCAGTGTAAATCAAATCAGATTGAGTAGGATTGACTTGTACAAACATTCCATCGCCTCCCCAGATTCTTTCCCAAAATTCTCCTTCATTGGGTTGATGCCTAGAAGAGCCTTTAAATACTCCATTGTCTTGCATGCCACCATAGACATTATAAGGTGTTTCCATATCTACTGTTACGGCATAAAACTGTGCTACAGAAGTATTGTTGTGGTGTAAGAAAGTACCTCCAGCATCATAGCTTACATAAATTCCACCGTCATTGCCATTAAGAATATGATTGGCATCACTAGGGTTTATCCACATAGCATGGTGGTCAGCGTGTACTTTTTGACCTGGTGCAATTGATTTAAAAGTTTTTCCTCCATCATCTGAGCGAAGCAAAGGCACACCAAAAATGTATAACTGCTCGGGGTTGCTAGGAGCTACACGTACTTGCCCAAAATAATATCCATAGCTATAAAACACACCTTTAAGTGGATAACTATTTACTTTTTTCCAAGATTTGCCTATATCATCTGAGCGATAAAGCTCTGCTCCACGCACTTCTGTGCCAAAGAGAGCTTCATTGGCATCTGCAAAATAAGTAGCCAAAGCATTGGGAGTATATTTATTTGCTTTGATGTCTTTTTTGACGCTTTGTGCAGTGTATTTTTTAGGGAAGCCGCTTTTAGTCAGGAAATCATCTAAATCTTTATCCTCTAATTTTTGAAAATCTGATGCGGTCATTTTCTCAAAATCCTTAGATTTAAACTTAGGAGCATCTTCGTCTGGTTCTTGGTCAGCTTTGATTTGTTCTTGGTTATCTATGACAAGATAGAGTACATTGGGCTGACTATCACAGATAGATAAACCGATTCTACCCATAAACTGAGCCTCTGGAAGTCCATTGCTAATTTTTGTCCAAGTCTCACCACCATCTTCGGAGTAGTGTAATCCACTGCCTACTCCATGTCCCTTAAAATCCCAAGCCTTGCGGGTACGCTCCCAAGTAGCTGCCCAGAGTTGTTTTGGATTTTTGGGATTGATGATTAAATCTACTACTCCTGTGCTGTCATTGACAAAGAGTGTTTTTTTCCAAGTAGTGCCACCATCTGTAGTTTTATAGACACCTCTCTCTGAGTTGTGGCTATACAACGCTCCAAGACTTCCTACCCATGCTGTGTTTTCATCAGTAGGGTGCGTAACTATTCTCCCGATGTGTTGTGTGTTTTCTAAACCTTTGTGCTGCCAAGTTTTGCCTGCATCCGTACTTTTATAGACCCCAAAACCAGCATAACTAGAGCGGCTGCTATTGTTTTCACCTGTACCTACCCAAAGCACCTTTGGATTAGAAGGTGAAATAGAAATTGCCCCCACAGTAAGTCTAGCCTGATTATCAAAAATAGGCTCGAAGCTGAGTCCATTGTTTTGAGTCTTAAAAACACCACTTGAAGCGTAGGCTATGTAATACTCTTTGGTATTTTGAGGATGGACAGCAATATCTACTACACGCCCACCCATGACTGTAGGGCCTATGTTTCGGAGAGGATATTCTTTGAATAAAGTTTGGC
The DNA here is from genome assembly GCA_038248005.1 of Cytophagales bacterium. Lineage (GTDB taxonomy): Bacteria > Bacteroidota > Bacteroidia > Cytophagales > Microscillaceae > JAABSX01. The sequence continues at coordinate 3,260 of JBBRUH010000056.1, forward strand.
TTTGTAAAGTAGTTTTTTGATTGACTGCCTCTTTCCTTTCTTGGTCGGTAGAAGCATTGAGTTGAGGTAGATTTTTTTGTGCAAAAAGCATTTGGCTACCCATTAAAAAGGTGAAAAAGAGTATGAGTATAAATTTTGGCATATTATTGTGATTTGATGTGAGAAAATTCAGTAAAGCAAACATGTAAGTAAGAGATTAGTCATAAGTCATTGGTTATTAGGCTGTAATTACTTGGTAACAAGCACTTCACTTAATCCAAATGATTATCTTATTTTTAAAAAATTACTCATTATAAATTGCATCTTACAAATATATATTTATAAAATTAAAAATTTAGCTGCCGTTAGTAAGATAACAAAGTTTTGTATTGCGTATTATTTCATATATTACCACATCACTAAACACTATTCTTATGAATCCTAAACACTTCTACACATTCCTTTTAGTTATTTTCCTTTTTCCAATCATTGCTTTAAGTCAGACAATTCCTCCTTCACAACTGATGCTTAAAAGTACTTTTTATACTAAGGCAGAATACTCCAAACTAATGAAAGGCAATAAAGAGGCTTCGCTACTAGGTGGCTTTTTGAAAGACACTGTTCAAATGAATGATGCAAAGATATACCTTGGCTCAGATGGCACTTTCAATTATCAGATAGTATTAGATATTCGTCTTTCAAATGGTGAGGTAGGCTCTCTTACGATTCCATTTGCAAATATGTCTCTTGGAGGGGAATATGACTACACCAAAAACAGCCTAAAAGTAAGTGCCGACAAGCAAAGCTGGATGTTTAAAGTCAAGCTAAAGGGAGGTAATATAAGTCCTTATCGCTCCGAGATGTTGGCAGTTCCTTCACAAGATGATACCAATCATTTTATCTACACATTTACCTCCAAAGACCAAGGCAAAACTTGGGCAATTGATTTGAATGTTACAGATAAAGATGAATAGAAATTAACTGACAAGATTTATGTCATTATAATTATTCAAGGCTAATTTCAGGGTAAATCAAAACAAAGAAATCTAATAATGCTTTAGATATATATAGGCTTCTCTTATAATTGAATTAAACCATTTATTTCTATGCACATCTTACTTACAGGCTCTACTGGATACATTGGCAGACGATTATTACCCGTATTGGTCAAAAAAGGACATTTTGTTACTTGCTTGGTGAGAGACCCTCGTCGCTTTGATTATGAAGATTTTGACGAAAAATTTCTTGCAAATGTAAGTGTAGTCAAAGGTGATTTGAACCATTCTGAAACCCTTGAAAATCTACCTACTGATATAGATATTGCTTATTATTTTGTGCATGGAATGACTACTTCTTATGCTAATTTCTCAGAGTTAGAAGACCGAATGGTGATTAATTTTGCAGCTTACCTTAAGCGAACCCAAGTAAAACAAGTCATTTATCTAGGTGGAATTTCAAATGATACCCAGCTCTCGAGACACTTACTTTCTCGGCTGCGTACCGAAGAATTACTCAAAGAATCGGGTAAACCTGTTACGGTACTGAGGGCAGCCATTATCATTGGTTCAGGCAGTGCCTCTTTTGAGATATTGCGTGATTTGGTAGAAAAGCTTCCTATAATGGTCGCCCCAAAATGGATTCAGAGTGAGTGCCAGCCTATCGCTATCCGTAATGTCATAGATTACCTTGAAGGAGTTATGCTCAAAGAAGAAACATACAATGAGGTATTTGACATCGGCGGGCCAGACATCTTGACTTACAAAAACATGATGCTAGGTTTTGCAGCAGAACGTGGCTTAGGACGTTATATCATTACTGTGCCTGTACTTACACCTCGTCTTTCATCACGGTGGCTTTATTTCGTAACTTCTACCTCTTATAATCTATCACGAAGTTTGGTAGAAAGTATGTGTAATGATGTAATCTGTGCTGATACTCGGATTCGTGAAATAGTCCCCTTAGAATTGCTATCTTACAGAGACTCTCTCTCAAAGGCTTTCCAAAAAATAGAACAAAATGAAGTCATCTCTAGCTGGAAAGATACCATCAATGGGCCTATTCAAGAAGATTTCTTAGATTTTATCAAAGTACCTACCAATGGTTGCTTTATGGACAAACGCCGCTATACCTTTACAAGAGACCCCGAAGAAGTACTAGATAATATTTGGTCTATAGGTGGAAATAGAGGTTGGTACTATGGTACTCGGCTCTGGAATTTTAGGGGTTTTTTGGATAAATTAGTAGGTGGTGTAGGTGTAAGACGTGGACGAAGGAATGCTAAAGAACTTAAAGCTGGAGATGCCCTAGATTTTTGGAGGGTTATCTTAGCCGACCGCAAAAGCCGCCGCCTGTTACTCTATGCTGAAATGAAACTTCCTGGAGATGCTTGGCTAGAATTTACAATCAAAGAAAGTGAAGAAAAAGGAATATATGAACTTCGCCAAAAGGCTACCTTCCGACCCAACGGATTAGCAGGGCGTGCTTATTGGTATGCTGTCTTGCCTTTTCATGGCTTTGTCTTCCCAGGAATGGCAAGGAATATCATCAAGTTTAATGAGAAATAATGGGAGGAAAGTCCTTAGTGAGAGATGAGTTATAAGTTATGAGTTTGTAATAACTTGACAATGAGTATTTTATTTTTAGCATTTCACTTACTTTAAGACTTTAGTATTTTGCTAACAAACAAGATTAAACAATCTATGTTATACTTGGTCAAGATAATGGACTCTTTTAAACATATATCATCTAAAATAAGTCAATATGAATTTTTTAAAACACACTCTCTTATATTTTATTTTCCTCTTCTTCTCAATAGGCATTTTCTCTTGCCAATCTCCTACAAATGGAAAAAGTACAACTGACTCTACTGAGGCGAATGCTGAAGAAGATGAAAAACAAGAGAAAGTGGCAGTAGCAGATTTGCCCTTAGACAAAATCAAACTACCAGAAGGCTTTAAGATTGAAATCTTCGCAGCCGATGTGGACAATGCTCGCTCTCTTTGCAGAGGTGAGAACGGGACTATCTTCGTAGGCAATAGACAAGGGAACAAGGTATATGCCCTTAGAGATGAAGATGGAGACAACATCGCAGAGAAAACATACGTCATCGCCGAAGGGCTGAATATGCCTAATGGTGTCGCTTTCAGAAAAGGAAGTTTGTACGTGGCTGAGGTCAGTCGCATCTTACGCTTTGATGACATTGAGAAAAAACTTGCCTCTCCCCCTAAGCCTGTAGTAGTCTATGATAAATTACCTGAAGACAAATGGCATGGCTGGAAATTTATTGCTTTTGGGCCTGATGACAAACTTTATGTACCTGTAGGTGCACCTTGTAATGTCTGTGAGAGTAAAGATGATGTTTATGCAACCATCACTCGCATGAATCCTGATGGCAGTGATTTTGAGATTTTTGCAAAAGGAATCCGCAATAGTGTAGGCTTTGCTTGGCATCCAGATACCAAAGAACTTTGGTTTACTAATAATGGCAGAGACATGCTAGGAGATGAAATCCCGAATGATGAGCTAAACCACGCAGCACAAGCAGGTATGCACTTTGGCTTTCCTTACATTCATCAAGGAGATTTGCCTGACCCTGAGTTTGGTAAAAACAAAAATGCTTCAGATTACACCGCACCTGTCCAGAAACTAGGCCCACATGTGGCAGCACTTGGGATGAGATTTTATACAGGAGATATGTTTCCAGCGAAGTATCGCAAGCAAATTTTTATTGCCAAACATGGCTCTTGGAATCGCAGCAAAAAATCTGGTTATAATGTAAGCTGGGTAAAACTCAATGGCTCAAAAGCCGAAGATCATCAGATATTTGCAGAAGGCTGGCTAGATGAAGAAGCACAAGAAGCTTGGGGTCGCCCTGTAGATGTATTGGTAATGCCTGATGGAGCTATGCTTGTTTCAGATGATTTAGCCAATGTAGTATATCGTATTTCTTACCAAAAATAATCAATTAAAAAAATGGGCAAATCTAAAAAAGTCGGTGTACTACTCACTGGTGCAGGTTTTTATGATGGTACAGATATTCAAGAAGCTGTATTTACACTATTAGCATTAGATAAATATGATTGTGATAGTATTTGCATTGCCCCAGATGCCTTGCAAAGCTCAGTAGTCAATCACTTTACAGGAGAAGACATATCGCAAACCCGAAATATCAGAGATGAAGTCGCTCGTCTTACCAAAGGAAAAGTATATTCACTCAAAGAGATTGACCCTGATGAATTAGATGCTTTGGTCATTCCTGGTGGGTTTGGAGTAACCAAAAATCTGACTTCTACTCAAGAAATTTTTCAAGATTTAAGTCGTCTTATCAAGGGAATTTATAATGCTCAGAAGCCCTTAGCAGCCGTCTGCCTCTCTCCTAATGTGCTTGCAAATACCTTAAAAGAAATAGGTATCGAAACTGAGTTAAATAAATTAAGTGAGAAAAATACTCAGGAAAGCAAGGAAATAGCGGAAGATGGTTTGTTTGATGAGAAAAATAAAATCATAACCTCCCCTTGCTATACCGGTGATGCTTCTATTGCTTTGATTTACCTTGGCGTAGAGAATACCATCATCAAACTTACACAACTTTGTAATAAGAGATGATTAATTCTATTTAGCACCATAAATAAATAAAGTATGAGTGCCTAGTTTCTCTTTTTTGAAACTAGGCATTTTTTTTGAAATATATCAATTATAATTGTAATAACTTTTACAAAGTATAGACTTAGAATTAATCCGTTTTTATAAAAAAAACGTTCTAAAAAAGCGAAGTAAGTTATATAATAAGTGATGAGCAATTTAACTAACTAAATAATCCATTACTAACATTTTACCATATCACTACTCACTCAGAAAAAATCAAAAAGATAGACATGAAAATCCAACGAACCATCATTTTATTTTTAGTGCTTATTTTCAGCTCTTTAGGACTTCAAGCTCAAAGCAAAGACAGCCTGAGTTATCCCTATCCAGTCAAAAAAGTAGCTTTAGGTGATAGCTTAGCGATTGCTTATATAGATGTGGGCAAAGGCAGTAATACATTGATTTTTATCCACGGTTTAGGGAGTTATCTTCCTGCTTGGCAACTCAATATAGACACTTTAAAAGCAAATAACCGCTGTATAGCCTTAGATTTACCTGGCTATGGAAAGTCAAGCAAAGGAGATTTTGCTTATAATATGACTTTTTTTGCCAATACAATAAAGGGTTTTATGGAGAAAATGTCCATAGAAAAAGCAACTATCATAGGGCATTCTATGGGTGGGCAAATCGCTATGACTTTCGCCATTAATCATCCCGAAAAAGTAAACCGTCTTATTTTAATCGCTCCCGCAGGTTTTGAGACATTTAAGCCTGACCAAGCAAAACTCTTAGAAAGTTTTACGACACCTGAGCAGATTAAAAATACGCCTGACCAAAAAATCAGAAGTAATTTAGAAATGAATTTTAGCAAAATGCCTCCCAAAGCAGAGTTTATGGTTTCGGATAGAATCAAAATGAAACAACAAACTGATTTTAGCAACTACTCTAAAGCAACTTCTAAATCAGTGAAAGGAATGCTAGACGAACCTGTATTTGATAAGTTATCAGAGATAAAAGCAAGCACACTCATTATTTTCGGAAAAGATGATAAACTTATCCCCAATAAATTCTTTAACTCTAAGTTAAGTACTGCCTTTGTAGGCGAAGCTGGCAAAGAAAAAATAGCCAATTCTCAGCTTTATATCATAGAAGATGCAGGACACATGGTCAATTTTGAAAAAGCAAAAGAGGTCAATAAATTAATCATTGACTTTCTGAAAGTTAAGTAAGAGATTGGTTAGTGAGAGATGAGTTATAAATTATGAGTTTTTAATAATTTGATAATGAGAGTTTTACCTAAAATAACTTGTTGCTTTATTTAATTATTGTTCCTTACAAATCATTGATTATTAGTTAAGAAAAAATTGATAATGAGCAATCTTATTTCCGTTTTAGTGAAAAATTAATAATTGAAATAGTTTTAAAACTTATCGCAAATAGTCTGAAAGGCTTGAACATCCAAACTTAGGGCATCGCCCCAAGCTACTTATAAAGTATTAAGTAAAACCCCACTCTATGCCTAACAAACAAAAACACCGAGGGCTTCATAGCCTTGATTTACAACTATTCAGTGAAAAATGGGTGGAGATAATGCGTGAGGCAGTCAAAGATGTGGTCTATTTGCTGAACCGTGGCTTTGCCGAAAACTCCGTCCTCAAAATCGTGGGTGATAGATATAGACTCCAAAAAAGGCAAAGACAAGCACTTATGAGAGCTGTCTGCACTGATGAAATCCTTCTGACTTCCCAGCAAAAACAAATAGATTGGAATCAATTGAGCGGTAAATCTGTGGTCATAGATGCCTATAATCTTTTAATCACCACTGAAAGTGCTTTATCAGATGGCATTATTTTGCACTGCAAAGATGGCTGTTATAGAGATATTGCAAGTGTGCATGGCACTTATCGCAAAGTAGCCGAAACGCTGCCTGCCATCAGACTTATTGGACAGGCATTACAAAGTCTCGGTGTAACAAAAGCTCATTGGTTCTTAGATTCGCCTATCTCTAATAGTGGCAGATTAAAACAACTCTTACTCGAAGAAGCTACTCAAAATCAATGGAACTGGGAAGCCGAATTAGTGCATAGCCCTGATAAAACATTGGTTGAACGGAGTGAAATCGTCATTTCTTCAGATAGCTGGGTCGTTACTCAAGCTACTGCCTGGACTAACTTCCAAGGCTACCTTATCACCGAACACATCAAACCAAACAATATCAAGAAGTTTTGGTGAAGGTGTTTTTTGGTTTCCAACTTTGTGTATCCTCTTAATACGAGCAGACTACACACAATTTTCATAAAAAAATTCCTATTCTAAATAGTTAAGCTAGTAGTTTTGAAAGCAAGAACCTTGATTTTTGATAAGGCACTCAAAGTATAATAAATACACCAACACACAATGCCCACAAACTTACTTCCATCTTCTAGCATACAGTGCAACTGATTGTTAAGATTACCTCCTGCCAGTTTGTCTTATCCTGAAATAGCATTACAGTATTTACAAAACTATTACACTTCTCGTCAGATTGTTCATGCCTATAACATAAGCTGACCAAACTTAGCTCATTATTTACTTCCAAAGAGTGTAATTCTGAATAATCATCAAATTCTTGTAATTTTACGCAAGATGTATTCCTAACATAAAATTTATTAACATGTCTGAAACTGTTTTTTCAAAAGTAGCCAAAGAGTTAGAAAGCCAAGGTTTTCCCACAACAGCAAACTAGTCTTAGCATCTCGCTTAAGACTAAACTTCAGGTTTGAAGGATGGAGGGTTTGATATTTATTCTAACATATCCCTCTAGCCTTCGCTAAATCAGTCCTTCTAGCATTTTATTCCTCCTCTTTAATCTCCTCTAAGAACCCTTCTAGAGAGAAAGCATTTTTTAAATCGTAGTCTCCTATTTTGGTGCGACAAAGTCCATAAAGGTATCCGCCTGAGTGAAGGGCTGCACCAAAATCTTTGGCAAGGCTACGGATATAAGTACCTTTGGAGCATTTGACCCTAAAATGAACTTGTGGCATTTCTATTTTAGTAATCTCAAACTCATAAATATGAATAGGGCGAGGTGTCAGTTCTATCTCTTTGCCAGCCCTTGCAAGGGTATAAAGTCGCTTGCCATCTACTTGCACCGCAGAGTGCATTGGGGGAAGTTGTGTCTGAGCACCCAAAAAGCTTTGAGCAGTTTCTAAGATAAGTGCTTCAGTGATATGTTCGGTCGGAAATTCGGCATTTACTTCAGTTTCTCCATCAAAGGAAGGGGTAGTTTTGCCAAGCATGCATATTCCTGTATATTCTTTGTCTAAGATTTGAATGTGTTGGAGTTGCTTGGTCATTTTGCCAGTAGCTACTAAAAGCAAGCCTGTAGCTAGAGGATCAAGCGTACCCGCATGTCCTACTTTGAGTTTGCCTTCTAACCTTTTGATGGCATATTTTATTTTATTGACCACTTGAAAAGAAGTCCAAGTCAAAGGCTTGTCTATTAAAAGTAATTCTCCTTCTTTAAAATTAAATGTCTGACTCATAATCTCTCAATAACCTATTCTTTTTCTCTTAATAACTTAATAACCAATTTTCTTAATAACCCATTATCACTTTTTCCTAGAAATATTTCCCAATCTAAAAGCAGGGCGATAAGTGATATAAAATCCAGCATTAAACTCCCAAAGTTCATTCTGAATATCATAATAAGGTTCTGCTCGCAAACTTAGCGATAAATCTCTCTGAATGACCCAATCTTTAAAAAAACGCAAAAATAATAAGTCTCTTTTGGCTTGAAATATCCCGTCTCCTCTTTGAGAAAATGACTTATACAAATCTCCTCCTTGCGTAGAATTAAACTCGTTTCCTTGCCAAAAACTACCCAGAAAATTAAACCAGCGAGTATTTAAGCCTATGTTTGGATAAAAACCTTGCCCAGAACGGCTAATCTCACTAGGCCCACTGTACTGCTCAGAAGAAAATACAGTATAGACTTCTGCATACAGTTTTTTAACAAAGCTATCTTGAGAGAAATCTTGGTGGATTTTTAAACCTAAAGAGGCATTGAGTTCATTGCCTAATAAAATAGGGACAACCAAATCTTGCCCTCCTGTGTGTCTGATAGTCGCTTGCAAAGGAAGTGAAAGGCTAAAATTATTTTTTTTAACCAAAGTCCATTCATTCACAAAACCTACCCAAAAAATCTCAGGGCTATCTTTGCTACTTGGCACTACCTCTTGCCAATCTATCCAAAGCTCACTATACCACTTGGGACGATGTCTAATAAATTGTAAACCTTGCTCCAAACGCCGAGTAATCCCTCGTTCGAACCCATACATTGGCTCTATCAAACGGTGTGTGTAGTTGGCTTGTAGATTTCCGAAGATAATCTTGGTAGAATCTTTTTGATAAGTGAGTCTAAAAAGAGGTGAAATCTGACTGAAATCCTCTCCTCCAAAATCACGAGAGAGAAAGATACCTGCCTCAATTTGCACATTGGGCAAAGGCTGATACATCAGACTGCTAGAAAGCTGTGAGCCAAGCAATGTTTCTCCCGAAACAATGGGATTAAAATATTCATTATTTCGCAAAAAATTATAGTTGCGAAACTTGAGCCACAGTTCTCCTTCTTGCTCACTATTGGGATAAATTCGCTCTTCCAGAAGGCGATTATCAAGCTGTGCCTGAGCAAAATAAGGCAAAAATATAATTGCTAAAAATAAAAGCGAAATCTTATTCTTTAAAAAATTGAGCATTATTTGTAAAAAAAAGAGGGTGATTTATTTGCAATGTTAAGAAATATAACTAATTTTGATTAAAATTGTAGCAAACAATAAATATTTATCAAAATATTTGTGAAGTTTGTTTTTTTATTCTAATTAAGCAAAATATTTCACTTCAAATATTACGTCTATGTCCACACATGCTGACAAATTAAAAGTACTACAAGCCACTATCGACAAGTTAGAGAAGTCCTATGGCAAAGGCACCGTCATGAAACTAAGTGATGATAAAGTAGTAGATGTTGCTGCTATTCCTACAGGTTCACTCGGCCTAGATATCGCTCTCGGTGTAGGTGGTATTCCGAGAGGAAGAGTGGTAGAGATTTATGGTCCTGAATCATCAGGTAAAACTACTCTTGCGATGCACTGTATTGCAGAAGCTCAAAAACTAGGTGGTATCGCTGCTTTTATAGATGCAGAACATGCATTTGATAAAAGCTATGCCGAAAAATTAGGTCTAGATACTGAGAACCTACTCATCTCACAACCTGACAGTGGTGAGCAAGCCCTTGAAATTACAGAACATCTTATCCGTTCGGGTGCGATTGACATCATCGTAATAGATTCTGTAGCTGCTTTAGTACCAAAAGCAGAACTAGAAGGAGAAATGGGAGACAGCAAAATGGGTCTTCAGGCTCGTCTTATGTCGCAAGCACTGCGTAAACTCACTGGAGTAATCAACCGTACTGGTTGTTGCTGTATTTTTATCAACCAACTTCGTGACAAAATCGGAGTTATGTTTGGTAGTCCTGAGACAACTACGGGTGGTAATGCCCTTAAATTTTACGCTTCTGTACGCTTAGATATCCGTAGAATAGGTCAAATCAAAGAAAGTGCTGATAATATCCTCGGAAACCGTACTCGTGTGAAAGTGGTTAAAAATAAGGTAGCTCCTCCTTTTAAAGTAGTAGAATTTGACATTATCTACGGAGAAGGAATCTCCAAAGTAGGTGAGATTCTAGACATTGGTGTAGAAATGAATATCATCAAAAAATCTGGTTCTTGGTTCTCTTATGGAGATATTAAACTAGGGCAAGGACGTGAAACCGTAAAACAACTCCTCCAAGATACACCAGAACTAGCCTTAGAATTAGAGAATAAAATCAAAGCAGCTATCACTGGTGCAGATCCAGCGGCTAAAAAAGCTAAAGTAGCCAGTAATGGTGCAAAAGATGATGATGATGATTTTGAAGATATTGATGAATAAGAATCATTATTTACTTTGGTAAATAGATAGTCAATATAAAAAAGACCAACTTTTTCAGTTTGAAAAAGTTGGTCTTTTGATGCTAAGTAAGCCCTTCAAAATAAAGTAATCATTTAATTTGAGTAAAAACCTCATTATCAGATTATTACAAAATGATAACTTATCACTTATAAATCATCTCTTGCCAAAAGGCTTTAGATTATTTCAATAAATCAGTTCTCAACTAATTTTAAAGGAATAATAATTTGAAATACGCACCTTTAGACTTAGCTTTGACTTTGAAAAAACTATATAAATCTGTGAGGCAAAGAATTCATTATCATTTATTGACTAAATTATTTTTAGGAATCATTGTAGGCTTACTCAGCCCCTCTTTTTTATTTGCACAGATAGACACTTTATTATCTCCTATAGACTTAGGCATGCAGCCCGTATTTACCAAACTAAAAGAAGCACTTAAAACCCCCGAGAAAGTCATCGTATTAGATTTGGGGGATAAAGAATTAACCACTTTCCCTACAGAGATTCAGAAATTTGTCAATCTCCAAAAACTCAGCCTTTACCAAAATAAAATCAAAGAATTGCCCGAATGGATAGGTGATTTTGAGAGATTGCAATGGATAGATGTCTATGACAATGCACTGAAAGAATTACCCCAATCATTCAATAAACTTTCACATCTTTGGTATTTAGATTTGGGTGATAATGGCTTTAAAACCATTCCTGAGGTTGTTTATCAACTGACTGAACTAAGACATTTATATATTTATGGCAATCATTTAAAGAAATTACCGAGTGAAATCACCCAACTTCAGAAGCTAGAGCATCTTCGTGTAGGCAGAGGTTTTAAGTTTTTGTTTGGGGGAAATCATTTAAAAGCGCTTTCTGATAATTTTGGAGAACTCTCACGACTCCAAGAACTTCATTTACCTGACAATGCTTTGCGTACATTGCCTGAGTCTTTTTCAAAATTAGATAGACTGCGTTTTTTGGAGCTAGGGTATAATCGTTTTAGGCAAATCCCTCCCCAACTCAAAGCCTTAGATAGTCTTAATTATATCAATCTTTGGGATAGAAATTTTTCGGAATCAGAAGTAAGTGAATTTAAAAATACACACCCTCAAAGCAATCTACAATTAGATAAAAAATATGAGGGTTCATTTTGGGCTGTTTCAGTGGCTGCCCAGCAAGGTAAGTTTACTGTTGCCGAACTCGGAATAGCAAAAGCTTGGCGAAAAGATATTTTCTTGATGGCTATGGGTCTGTCTGGTACATTTAACCTCAATGGCAAAATGCAATCTGCACAGGGTTCATTTTGGCTTAGTGGTGTTGGTTTTTTGGCTTTGGGAGGGCATTTGAATTATTTTTGGGAGGATGCACAAAATAATGTAGGTTTTAGACCTGAAATCGGGATAGGCACAAGTGTATGGAGTCTGACGTATGGGCATAACATCTTATTTAAAAAAGGCTCAGAGAATATCCCAAAAAGTATAGTTGCCTTTCGTTTGTTACTGCCTTTTGCACCTAGTTTTTCTATTTTTAAATAAAAAAATTGCTATGATTCCTATAAGTTATTATTTGATTCTTTCTGCCTTTTTATTTTCAATGGGTATCATGCTCGTGATTATCAAACGCAATATCATTGTGGTTTTGATGGGGATAGAACTTATCTTAAATGCAGCTAATCTCAACTTAGTAGCTTTTAGCCAATATGACCCTGAGCGGCTTCAAGGTGAGTTTTTTAGCTTATTTGTGATGGTAGTGGCAGCGGCTGAGGCGGCCGTAGCCTTAGGGATTCTGATTCAGGTAAATCGCCATTTCAAAACCTCTAATTTGGATGAATTGAATAGCCTAAAAGGTTGATAAATATTCAATTACCAACAAATCTATTTATTGGCAATTGAATATAAGTAGATGGTCAAAATTAATTTGCATTTTGATATTTCTATAAAAAACTGATTATTAGTATTTTAATAGGATAACTCATCACTCATCATTTATAAGAAAATAAGCTGAAAACTCAACTACTAGAAGTTACGAGTCTCTCCTATTTCCATGATAATTAGTTCTTTGCCTGCTGCTTTAAATGCTTCTTTGGCTTTGGCATGCTCTATTTCTATGTAAGGGAAAGTATCATAATGCACACCAAGAATTTTATTACATTGGATAAAATCTGCTGCAATCACTGCATCTTCATAGCCCATCGTAAAATTATCTCCAATCGGCAAAATAGCAAAATCCAACTTAGCAAAGCGAGGAATCAACTGCATATCCATAGTAAGTGCCGTATCTCCTGCAAAATAGAAAGTGCCCTCATCAGTATAAATGATAAAACCACCAGGGTTTCCACCATACGTGCCGTCTGGCAATACGCTTGAATGGACTGCATTTACATATTTTACTTGCCCAAATTCAAAACTAGCTTTACCTCCATGATTCAGAGGGTATCCCTTAGTGATACCTTGCTCACCAAACCAGCTCACAATTTCATAATTAGAGATAACTGTAGAATCAGATTTTTTGGCTATTGGAATAGCGTCTGCCATGTGATCTTGATGTCCGTGACTCAGGAGGATATAATCCGCATGAATA
>JBBRUH010000057.1:0-16282 GCA_038248005.1 Cytophagales bacterium
ACCTGTGATACTTGGGCTATTCAGAGAAGCATTATGACTCCAACTGTAACTCGCTCCTGCTAAACCTGTGGTATTCAAAGTAATTGTACCATTGTTGCCTGCGCAAGTAGGATTAGTAAAAGTAAAATTACTTACTACAAAACCTGAGCAGTCTATGCCTGTTACTGCATTTACTATCCAAGTAAAGGTATTACTTACAGCAGCAGCAGGTACACCATCATCTGTGGCTGTAACTGTTACTTGATAAGGGCTTCCTTCAGATGTCCCCACACTCTGATTACGAGGTGATTCTGCTAAGCTAAGGCTTTGAGGATTACCACTGTAATCGGTTTTGGACAAAACCATTCTATCAATGGCGTGAGAAGATGAGCGAGCAGATATCAAAATATTGTAACTACCTGGTGTATCAAAACGAGCATATATCTGATGAGCATCATTATCACTGGTATTACTTACCCAACTCCAATTATTAGCACCACTTGAATAGACTTTAAACCAACCTCCTGAACTAACTCCTGCTGGTGGATTTCCTATACAATCATTGGTGGTAGGATTAAATCCGTTTGGACAAACAATAGTACCATTACTTCCTTTTTGTCCGTAAAAAGCATCTGCTTCTATTTTTAACCAAGTATCATTATGATCAGTAGTATTTGTTCCGTTTCCTACCTGATTACGCCACTGAAATCTATAAGTACCTGGTGTGTTAATCTCTATTGGATACGCTAATAAACCATTACCAGTAGCATTAAGAGATTGATTACCTTGCCATATAATAAAATCAGCACCCGAAGCTGAGCCTGGGGAGTTTACATTGGGGGAAAATGTAGTGCTATAGGTAGAAGCATTTTTCCAAGAACCTACTAGACTAGATGCAGATTCCATTTCAATTACTAAAAGTCCTCCATTCTCTACAAATGCCCCATCAACACCATTACCTGTGCCAGCATCAAGTGTACCAGAAATTAAGCCTGTACTTGGGTTTATGCTTACTCCTGGAGGCAGATTAGTAGCATTATAAGTAAGTGTTTGTATTCCTCCATTGCCATCATCTGCCGTAACAGGTAAATTTATAATATCTCCTTCAACATTTACTTGTGTGCCAGGGAAAGAGGTAAAAGTAGGGAGTTCATTAAAAATAATTTCACTATTTGAAAGCACCATATTTGCGACAGCATTAGCTCCATATATTATATCTATGGAAGCTATCTGGTTAGGTTCAGTAGTCACTAATTTTACTTGTAAATTGTGTGTTCCTCCTGCTGGGATGATAAAGTTACTAAACTGTCCATTTAGAATCGTGAAGCTACCAGATTGAGTGCCACCAAGAGCGATAGACTTAATAAAAATAGCTTGATTTCCAGTGGTATTACTCAATGCAATAGTTTGTATCGTTTTTGTATAAAAACCAACTTTCGATGGATGTTCTAATACACTAGCCACTGAAGGTGTACCTGTTGGTGTATTTTCTCCATAATATTCCATATTTTTTTGTGTACCACCGCCTTTGTTAGGTGAACCTGCGGCTACAAAAACACCCCCTCCTGATACGATGGCTTGTGTGCCGTGTCGTTCGTTGAGAAGCGGTGTTTTAGTCTCCCACGTACCCGTAGTTGGATCAAATGCTTCTGCAACATTGAGGGCAACCGTACTACTTGCGATTTCTCCTCCTGCCACAAATACTTGATTTTGAAAAGTGGCGACTACTGCGGCAGCTCTAGGAGTAGGAAGATTTGCTACTTGTGACCAAGTCTGTGTAGTAAAATCATACACATCTACTTCTGGCACTAATGGTGCAAAAACACCACCAACTCCTCCTGATAAGCGTCCGCCTACTGCATATAATTTACCATCTAAGACAGTAGCATGAAAGTGATCTCTTGCTCTTGGTGCATTTGGTAAAGCAGTCCAGACACCAGTAGCTGGGTCAAATTCATCAAACCAACCAACATATCCTCCATTATGTCCGATGGTATTGCCACCTACAACATAAAATTTATCATTGTACATCACCAAACCAGCGGAACCACGGCGGCGAGCTACTGGAATTTCAGCCCCTTGAATCCAGACATTATTAGCAGGATCATACATATACACATGGGTAGCTGGTGCTTCATTTGGAAAGCTATTCGTTGAAAAAGAACCAATTGCCCAAATCAAACCTTGGTATTCCAACGCTTGATAGTGATTTAACTCTACAGGAGCCAATGCACCAGTAGTCCAAGTATTGTTGGTATAGTTATAAATATCTGGGGTTTTGGCATTTTCACGCCCACCAATTAAGTAAAACTTATCACCTGCTTGTACGAAAGAACATTCGTGGCGACCTGTATAGTTTTGAGCTTCATTTCTTAAATTCCAAGTATAATTTACTAATTTATCAAGTATGTTCACAGAAAATATTTGCTCTATAAAAAGTCCATCACCATCAGTAGCTCTTACTGTAATACTGGTATTGGCTGCTTCACTTGGTATATTTACTGTGAGGATATTACTCAATATATTGACTGAGACTAGATTGTCTGTATTTTCTTCTATAATATAAGTAAGACCAGCAGTGCCTGTATCATCTCCAAAATAATCATTTAGATTAAATAAGATAGCTTCATCTTCTATAAATTTATTGAAATTTGGAATCTGCTGACTCATATACGGATTGCCCCCTGTTACCTTGAAATAATCCCAAGTACCTTGCACTTCGGTGGTGGCATTGAAGGTAGAACCTATAATTCCTACAGCCATCGGGATATTGGCCTGTTGAATAGCATTTAACAATGCACCTCTCACTGTCAAGCTTCCTAAAACCTGAATAGCTTTATCATTTAATCGGTAAAATGCTTGGGCTAGACCCGTAGTTGGGTTTATCTTAAAGAACAACGCCAATGAAGAGGGACGGTTTGCTACTGAAATATTTGTCTTGATAGGTGTGCCTACTACATTACCTTGTTCTGATAACATTGTAAGCCCAGCCTGAGTGAGTACAAGTTTTACATAATCACTTTGGCTACCTGTACCAATGAAGATTCCTAACTCTGAACCAGCACTAGATTGGTATAGCTGAAAAGGATCTGAAAAATTGATTAATTTTGATTCTACTGTAAACTCTCCTGTGTTAGTAGATACATTTACTCCGAATTGATATCCTTTTTCTTGAGTATTGGCATTGCCAAGTGCTGTGCCACCTGTCATGTTCACTGTAATAGCACCTACTGCCCCTCCAAGAATATCATTTGGGTTAGGGCCTTGGTCGGTTTTATCAAACCAGTCCAGGTAATTAGGATTGGCAACACCATTGTTCATCAATCCTGTAATTCCTAGACCTAAATAGCCCAATACTTTTTCTTGATTATCTAGTTGATCAGAAAAAAGTTCATTATCAATAGGTAATTCAGAAGCTATGCCTCTGTCTAATTGAAATAAATCTAAGTTATCATTGATCCCATCACCATCATCATCTAGGTCATTGAGGTTAGAAATTTTATCTCCATCATAATCATTTGGCTGAGATGCACCAGAGCAAAGATCTGTACCGTTGTCTATTTCATCTTGATTGATAAAACCATCTCCATCATTATCCTCAAGGGCATTATAACCAGCTTCTCCTAGCAAAACACAAATCACAAAATCATTGGGTTCAAGAATAACTATTCTGGAATCAAAGGTTGCTACCCAGATAGTACCAGGAAATACTGTATCATCTCCATTGCAAGTAATACCTAGTGGGTTACCTCCTTGGGTAGAAAATTTACTTTGCTCTAGAGTATTTAAAGACCCATTAGGGTTAAGGATAACCCTGTGTAATGAGCCATCTGATTTACCAGCAATGAGATTGCCTTTCATAGCACCTCCAAAATTGGAAGCCGTGTATTCATCTATTCCATTCGTATTAGTTGCCCAAGTAGTTAGTAATATATCTTGTGGACCGTCAGGGTTATTGACCTTAGCGCCTCGCCAATCAGCTTCTGCTGGATTAGCAAATTTCGCAGGAGGCCAGTTAGCAGGGAGAGAAGTACGGGCATACTCATCAAATCCTGGCTGCCCTGGTGCAATTGGCGTTAATATTTTTGTTCTAAATACATCTTGCGTGTTTATATCGCCATTCTTAGGCACTACACTGTTGGGCGAAAGCTTGGTATAAAGCCCAGCGCCACCAGGACTAAATGGGAAAGGTGCACCTAAATTATAAGATTTACCAGGATTGGCTCTTATAGGAGTAGCATGACCACCATACACACTTCCGAATACATAACTTTGAATATTAGAGGTTACATAGTTGAGATGGTCTTCATTATCTACTCTTTCATTATTGATACTTGAAGAACTGCCTGGCTCACTAGGTTCATACTCATTGGTTACAAGTGAAGCGTTATTTCCTTCGCCTTTGGGCAAACCTCCCCAACCTCCATTGGCACCATTATCGGTTACATATACTTTTCCGTCTTTTGTGATGACTAAATCATAGGCGTTTCTATACCCAGAAGAAAACATCTGTACTAGCCCAGTTGATTTCAATATAGCTTGATTGAGTCCGTCATTCCCTCCCCAAGGGTCGCCTATATCTATGCCATTATAGCCAGCATTATTAGGATTATAAATTCCATTGACATTGGCTCTTGTAGGATCATCTAAAGTAGGTAAATCATATTTATATTGACGACCAGAAGTAGCATCTATAAGCGTAGGAAGTGCATTGAGTGCATCTACATTGACTGCCAACACAGCACCAGAAAGAGCATATTCGGTGATGTAAGCAAAGTTGTTGGAAGGTGCACCTGCATTGGTAAATCCGCCACTACACACTATTAGAAAATTAGCACCTTGTATATTGACTAGTTCCATTCCATTGGTCGCATGGTTTTCTTCGGAGCGAGGCAGACCTCTTACCAAGTCTATGGTTTTCCAACTACTACCATTCCAAGTAATTTGGGTAATGACACCAGAGTTGGTATCTAAATTTTTATCTCCACTAGGCCCGCCCATTTCTTCATCACTAGAGCTGACATAGATTACTGGGTTATTGGCAGTTCCGCCTACTACTAACCCTGTAGATTCACGAGAATTACGTGTAACAAAACCACCAACGTCATTATGATTGGGGATATTTTTAACTGTTAATATCTCTTCATAAGCTGTTACCTCATAGCTAGTTTGTCCGAGACGATTGATGGTGTAAATCTTAACCTGACCCTTCAGCTGGGTGACATAAAGTCTCCCATCTGGACCAAATTGTAGCGAAGTACCATTCGATACTCCAAGGAAATTTTTAAAGTTAAGTGTGGTGAGATCAAAGTTTTGTGCCTTGACTTCTGGGGGTGATACTAAGATAAAACTTAGTAAGAGACCGAAACCAAACAGAATATTCCGCAAGGATTTAAGTCTTTTTAGGTGATTTGGTACATTCTTAAACATAATTAAAATATAGTTTGTGTGAATAAAATACAATAATATATACATACAATATTGTGAATGTATCACAATATGATATTTTTTTATGTGCATTTAAGTAGAGTTCATTACCCTTAGAATCTAAATGCAATATGTTTTAAGAAAATTGACAGTTTATTAAATCTTTTGAGTTCTAGGTTAAAAACTTTGATTATGTTACAAGGTTAGAATTTATTTTTTTTTAAACAAATATTTATCGTTTTTGTAACTACTCAGGTCAATTTTTATTGAAAAAGTATAAATAAAGTCGCCTATTTTGTACTTTTCTCATGAAAATATTCCTTGGTACTTGAATTTTATAACATTTTTTGCTAAATGATATATTTAGAACTTGAATTTAAAGATATAGTACCTTAAATTATTTAAATAGTTATATAAAAAGACGCTAAATTGTAGTAAACAGACCTGAGTAGTTACCTCATATCTACCAATAATCTTCTATAATTGGTAGGAGTTCTAAGATGGTTTTTGTTTATTTGTGAGCAAGTTAGAGAAGTGATAAGAGATGAGTTATAAATGATGAGTTTGTAATAATCTAATAATGAGTACTTTACCCAAACTAATTTGTTACTTTATTTAATTATTGCTCCTTAGTATTATTTCTAAAATCAGTATTCTTTATTCATGAAAAGTAGTAAGCAATTTTTTCATCTTATAAGCTATCTCCAATATCCATTGATGTTGATTGCGATTTTCTTTGCTGTTAAGCCTTATTTTAATGGCATTGAATATATGGCAAATCACCTTGACAGCACTATTAAAGACTTCAATACGATGCTGATATTTATGGGTTTGGGGATTAGTTTTTCTACCCTGCAAGATACTCAGAAGACTCAAAATGAGTTTTCTAAGCGTGTCTGGCAAAGCCCCAAAAAATCAAGACGAATGCTGATTATGCTCTCTATTTCTATCGTCTTTATTTTTTCATTCGGAATATTTGCGTACTTTTTTACTGCAAACGAAAAAATCAAAGAGTTGTCTTTTGGTGTCATTGTCTTTGGCATTGGCTTAATGGGATTGCTCAAAGCTGCCATAGAGATGGCTGAGAATCATAGAATAGAGGAAAGCTAAAAAAATGATGGATTATGAGTTATAAGTTTATAATAACTTGATAATGAGCATTTTATTTAATTTAAATCTTCCGTAAAATAAACCATACTACTAGACAAAACTTCCTCAACCCCAACCCCTTCCCCTCATTGGGAAGGGAAGAAAGCCCTCTTCTGAGGGGAGAGTTTGAACGAAAATGTCTAGTAGTGCTGGTTTACATTTTATACATTTCAATAAAACATCTTGATTCATCCACAAAAAACATCCCATAAAACTGAGGCATATCTCTTAAGACTACTTAATTTTACCCTAAAATACACGCAAATCAATTTTCTGTGAAAATCACTCAAATCCCCTTAATGCCCTTTACTTGGCTCTATCAAGGAGCTACTCAAGTCAGAAATTATCTCTATGACAAAGCTTTTATCAAGTCTTTTGAGTTTGATACAAAGGTCATCAATGTAGGTAATCTCACTGTAGGTGGCACTGGCAAAACGCCTCACGTAGAATATTTAATAAGGCAGCTAGGATCAGAAATGTCTATTTGTACGCTGAGTCGAGGGTATGGGCGTAAAAGTAAGGGCTTTATCTTGGCAGATGAAACCGCTACTGCTACACTGATAGGCGATGAACCTATGCAGTTTTTTACAAAATTTTCTCCTAAGATAGGGGTAGCTGTAGGCGAAGACAGAGTGGAGGCGATTCCTAATATTTTGTTTGAGCGTGAAGGAACGGAGTTAATTCTTTTGGATGATGCTTTTCAGCACCGTGCTGTAGTGCCTACGCTCAATATCATGCTCTGTGATTTTAATCGTCCATTTTATGAAGATTTCCCCTTTCCTTCGGGGCGATTGCGTGAAAGCAGAGGAGGTGCAAAGCGTGCAGACATCGTGATTGTGAGTAAATGCCCTGCGATGTTTTCAGAGGATATACAAGAAGAAATGCGTAAAAAAATAAGAAAATATACAAGACAAGATACTCCTATTTTTTTTACGACTATGCACTATGCCAAGCCAGAAGCCTCAAAAAATACTTCTACAGAGGTTCTAAACTTACCTGAGGGTTCGGAGGTAGTACTTGTTTCGGGCATTGCCCAGTCTCAAGCTTTGGAAGAGTACGTACAGACTCATTTTCATTTATTAGAACATATACGCTATCCCGATCATCATCATTATCAAGAAAAAGATATAGACAAAATCAAGAAAACCATCAGTAAGTTTTCATCTTCTAAGGTTGCTTTGCTAACTACTGAAAAAGATGAAGTAAAATTTGCTTCTGCTGAGTTTAAAGATTTTTGGGAAGAAATTTTGAGGTATTATCTACCTATTGAAGTGAAGTTTTTGGGAGGTGAAGAAAAGTTTTTAAGCTTGGTCAGGAAGTGTCTTGAGAGAAAGAATTAGGAGATTAAAAATAACAAACTTAATCTCCCAATCTCTGTCTTTTAATTATTCTTCATCATCAGTTTGCTGCCCGAGTTTCATCATCTTTGCTACAAGGGAGCAGTCAGCTTCTTTTTGAAGAGCATTGATCATCTTATCTTTAAACTCTGAGTTATTATCATAAGAAGCATATCGGTCTTTTACCTCTTGGCAATACACTTCGATTTCATCGCTTGCATTTTGCATACGCATCACATCTTCCTGTATTTCAGCTTGTTCTTCTGGAGAGGCAGACATCAGATAACTTACAAAATTGGCTTGAGCTTCTTCTTCTCCTAGTTCCGCCATGTCATTCATCAGTTGAATGAGTTGAGGATGCAATTCATTGAAAAAGTTATTCATACATCCACACATCTCTAGAGCTGCCGATTTGGCATCTTTGTCTAGATTTTGTGCTTTTGCTTGAGGAGTGTATATAAAAGCACTCAATAAAGCTACTAATAGAAAGGAATAAAGTGTTTTCTTCATTGTATTATGTTTAATTTTTAGCTATTTACGAATTTTAAACAGAGAGTGTTGGATATAAATTGTGTTTTAATGATGTGATTATAAAAAAAACCAACTCTTATTGAGTTGATTTTTCTAAATTACAAGAGTTAAAATTAGATTTTATTGCAAACGTAAACCTGTGTAGTCTCCCAGACTTTTAAATTTTGTTTTATCATTTACCTTGATTGTGCTGCCATCAGTTGTCTGAACGGACTCATTATCAAGGGTAAGAATCGTTACCCTGCGGCTTTTAGCTCTGTCTTCCCAAGTAATGTTATCAGTGCCAGAGGTAAGGTGATTGGCAGAACCTTGGCTATCTATGATGATACTCTGCTTGAGTTGCTTTTTCTCCTCGTCCGTTTTGTCTTTAGCAAGGCGATTATAAATCTCTTTGGCTAAGGTTAAAGCACGGTTTTCTGATAAGACAAGGTTACTCTTATCAGACCCAATGATATCTGCAAACCCTGAGATAAAGATGTATTTGTATTTTGATTTGCTTGCTTCCAAATCACTGACAAGTCTAAAAAACTTTGCATAGTTTTGGGCAAATACAGTTTCTGTTGCTGCTCCATTTGTAAAGAAATTTCCTTGTTTTTCTTCATAATTGGTGATGTTGGCAGTTCCTGCGTTAAATTTATTGGTGCGAAGGTCTAGTTTAAAGTCTTGTACTAGACGAGTGCTATCTTCTTCGGAAGCAGGGATAGGATTGATAAAGAACTCTTTGTACCTATCAAAAGCAAAGTAAAAAATCCCTTTGGGTGCTGCGATTCCTTTGTTGATAAGGCATAGTGTCTCCGTTTTTACTTTTCCATCTTCTTCTTTTACAAATTTCACTTTCTTAGAAGCTCTATCATCACTGGTATAATAGCGGTTGCCTGTCTGTGCTAAGATGCTGTATTCTCCTATTTTATTGATTTTTATGCTGATTTTACCATCTGCTTTTTTAAAATCTGCTGGTTTACCATCAGGGTCTAGTACTTTTATAGTTACTGCAAGAGAATCTATCTCTAATAAATTTAGGCTATTTAACTCACAATCTACCACATTTACGATGAGTTCGGCATTGAAAGGAATAGGACGAATAATTTCAAACATATACAAATCTGCAGTACCGTTCTTGCTACTACGTGAAGAGGAGAAATATCCTTTTTCTAGTAGAATCTCACTTTCCTTCTCTCTTCTTTCTTCGGTATAGTTACCTTCTCCTATTTCTTTTTCAAAAATAAAATAAGCATCAAATTTATCACTACCTATATTTCCTTCTGAACCTTTGGTCTCAGTGAATTCTTTGTATGGTTCAAATGATTTCCCCCAGCTATCCCAGTCATTCAGGTCTGTACGGCTTACTGCTAAGATTTCACTCTTATCTGCATTTCCTTTTTGACGTGTAAAGTAAAGTGTTTTACTATCGTATGAGAGCAAAGGAGCCGTTTCAAAACCCTTCGTATTGATATTTCCAGAAGTTCCTATATGTTGGATTACCTTATAATTTAGACTTTTAGCATATTTGGTAACTAACTCTTTAAACTCTAAGTCAGATGCACTACTTTTACCTTCATTGAGTAAGTCAATGTATTCTTTGGGTAAGTCTGTAGCCCCCTCTGCTCCTTTTAAAGCACAATAGTAAATATCTTCTTCCCCTTCAGATGGTTTTTTCCTACTAGAGTCCAGAAAAGAAACCAATAAATGAAACCCATTGTCATAAACATGGTAATAAAAATTAGAGCTTTTGCTAAGTTTCTGTGCTGATAAGCCTTCAAGGTCAATGGTAATTGGGTTTACCCAACTTTCTCCATCTTTAAAACTAATGGAGATACCAGGCTTCATGTTTTCAAACTTCTTACCTTGTCCATCATAACTGTTAGAAAGAAAAATAAGCGTTCCATCATAATTAGTACCACATACTACATTATTTTCATCATTATTGATAGGGCTTGGCAAAGCTTCTGCCTTTCCCCATTCGCTATTGATATCAGCCCTTCTGCTTACATATACATCTTGCAATGTATTAGGCGAAAATCTCACAAAATACATAACCTTGCCATCCCCAGAGATAGTCGGTGCAAGGTCATCATTTTCAGGGTCATTTACCTTATCTGATAGTTTTTTGACTCGAATCATGTTCTTACCCTCTTCCTGTGCCAATAAACCCAAAGGAAGCAAAAAACAAAGTATCGCCAGTATTATATATTGTCTCATAATTTGGATATTTTTAATTGATTAGAATAAGTTATGTGAGTAATTTCTTTGATAACCACTCAAACGTAACCCTAGAGATACCTCAAATGTACCTACATTGAGACTTGGGTTATTAGCAGTAGTGCGAATACTCGTCAATGGGAAATCATAAGAAAAGTTAATGTCTATCAAATCTGAGATAGCTACTCCCATCAATGCTGCTAGGGCATCATCATATCGATAACTTACCCCTGTCCAAAGGTGACTTTTTTCAGAAAGGTTAAACGCAAAACGACCATTAATATCTACGGAAGCAGGTGAGCCTTCTAAGAATTTCACCAATAAAGAAGGAATAAAATCTATTTTACCTTGGCTACCTATTGGAAGTTTATAACCTCCAGTCAAGAAATAATGCCGTACAAGACGATTAGTTGCACCACCCACATTGACATTAGAATAACTCAAGTCATTTTGCATTAATTGGCTACTAGAAAATCCTGCATAAAACCTATCCGAATAGACTAATAAACCTGCACCTACATCAGGAATCAAAGAAGAAGACTGATTACCTTCTAAAGCTGGATCTACACTGCCTGGGTTGAGTGGGTCAGGGACTAATTCGCTATTATTTTGCTGATAACGGATAAAGCCCCCTTGAAGCCCTAGTGAAGCACGAAGTTTACTCGTCAATTGAAAATTAAAGGCATAAGAGCCATAAACCATGATTCGGCTTAGCGGTCCTGTCTCATCATATAATAGCATGCCTCCTACCCCATGTCCAGAAACGGTTTTCTCTTTTTCAAGCCTTTTAGTATCTCTTTGTGTACCAATAGTCGGTAGAGGTCCTTTGGGTCTATTTCTAAAGGTAGGATTAAGTGCTGAATGTGCACTTATAAAAAAAGTACGTGGCGAACCAGAATCAAAACCTGTCCATTGGTTTCTAAATCCTGTTCTTACATCTACATAATCATACGCCCCTGTTACAGCAGGGTTGATTAGATAGTTATTGACCATATACTGTGTAAACTGTGGTCTTTGCTGGGCTTGGCTTACTCCTCCCAAGAAGAGCAAACAAGCTATTAAAGTGATATATTTATTTAATTTCATGATAAAATTCAGTTTAAAGTTTGTCAATAGTTTTCTAATAAGTTACAACTACATATCCAGATACTGTACCTTCGAGTTCTCTCTTGATAACCCAATAATAAGTAGAGTGAGGAACAAGTTCTCCTGTATTGTTTAGCCTTCCATTCCACTCTTCTTGATAGTCTTTGGTATAGAATACTCTGTCTCCCCATCTGTTAAACACACTGACTTCTGTACCATTTATTCCTGTAAGTAAAGGAATCCTCCAAGTATCAAACTGTCCATCTCCATTGGGGCTAAATACATTAGGTACATTGAGTTCTGTGAAAATACGCACCCTAACAGGGATACTTACTGTACAACCTGTATCACTGTTATTTAGTGAGAAACCAGTACGCATCGTTACTATGTAATTAAATACACTAGGACTCGCTGCACTTGCTGTAAATGTAGGTGTAGGATTATTAGCGGCGGCGGCTGCTCCTCCTAAATTAGCTAAAGTAGGATCATCTACTGATGTCCAAGTATAAATAGCATCAGGGCCTCCATCTGCGAATAAATCAACTGTCTGTCCTAGATAAACCACTACATTTTGCTCGGCAGTAGGATTGATAAGTACAGGGAAAAAGCGAACGGTGTTGGTAGTCGCAGCATCTTGACAAACGCCATTACCTATAGTCCAAGTAAAGGTATAATTACCTGCTGTTGGCACTGTAGCTTGAGTACTTTGCTCAGTGGTATTAGTAAATATTACACCCGCAGAAGGGGTAGCTGTCCATTGCCCCTGAGTTACTTGCCCAGTTAAATCAGTACCTGTCAGACTGATGGTAAGGTTACATACCTCTGCAGCAGGATTGGTTACACTTGCATTTACTGGGCTAATAAACTCAATAATTACTTCCTCATTGGAGCTACAGTTAATCCCTCCAGCTACTGTCCATCTAAGGGTATAAGACCCTATGGTATTGGTGGTAAAAGTAGCATTAGGTGTATTGGCATTGGGCGTAAAGCTCGTAGTAGCCACAGGCCCTCCTACTATACTCCAAGTACCTGTAAAAGGTGCAGCAGGTGTGTTGCCAGCTAAAGTAGCTGTTGGTGTATCATTAAAGCAAATATCAAGTTGATCTGCTCCAGCAGTTGCTAAAGGTTGATTGATAAAGTTAAGTGTAACTTGGCTACTTACTTCACAGAAACGAACTCCATTTAAAACTCTAAATACAGACCATTGGAAAGTATAATTACCTGCTACTTGGCTAGTAATAGTGATATTGGTAGTAGGAGTATTTGGACTTGAGATAGTGACATTATTGCTTGGACTACTCACCAAAGTCCATTGTCCCACATCTGAACCTACAGGAGTATTGCCTGTGATACTGCTTGTAAATGTACAAATATTATTCTGTGGCAATCCTGCATCACTTGTAGCAGGATTAAGGAAATAAATCTGAACTTGGTCTGTTACAGGGAGACAAGTTGTACCATTTTGTAAAGACCATTGGAAGGTATAAAGTCCTTCCGCCGTTACAGTAACCGTGCTAGTAGGGCTGGCATCGTCTGCAAAAGTAGCCGTTCCAGGACCAGTTACAAGAATCCACTCTCCTACTGTACCTGTTGGTAAGTTACCCCCTAATGCATAAGGATAGCCAGCTTGATTTATACAAACCGTATCAGCTTCCCCAGCATTTGGTACTGGCACTGCAAAGAAAGTAACACTCATTATGTCTTCATTAGAACAAGTAACAGTAATATCACCCACTGTAGTGGTTTTGCTAAAGCTCCATATAAAGTCTAGAGTTACGGTCAAGTTTCCACTAAAATCAATAGGAAGCACTTCTATAAAAGGAATAGGTGAACCAGTGGTATTGATATTTACTGCGGTAATACCTAATGAAGCCAAATTAATATCACCTCTTACTCTCCAAGAAGCCGTTGCTCCTGCCACGGTGAGTGCATTTCCATTTAAAGTAGTAGTATTACCGCATACTTCTAGTTGGTCTGCACCTGCCTCGGGAATTTCACCCACAGTATCAAAGTTTTCTACAAAGAAAATAGTAACATCCTTAGAAATAGGACAAGAAACACCATTGACGGTGCGTGTTACTGTCCAACGCAAAGTATAAGTGCCTTCAGTCAATACAGAAATAGGACTATTAGGTTGAGTGATATTATCTATAGTAACACCAGCTACATCTGGCCCACTGATTACTGACCATTGTCCTACATCATCTATAATACCGTCGGCTGTTACATCTTGAAAAGTATCTACACCTGTAAGGGTTGTAGCCAAGCCACAAACCCCTTTGTCAGTAGCTTCTGCCGTTGGGTTTGCGATAAAAAACACTGCTACGTCAGCACCATCTCCACAAGTTACTCCTGTGGCAAGGTCTTGCCCAGTGATGTTATATTTAAATACATATCGTCCTGGTACATCTACGGTTACAGAAGTAGTATTAGAGTTGGGTGTGCTAAAAGTAGCTACTGCACCACCAGAAGGTCCAGAGACTATAGTCCAGTTTGCATTCGTAATATTTCCTCCTGCTACAGGTGAACCACTTAAATTAGTCGTAAATCCACACAATGTCTGACTAGGCCCTGCACTTACATTGGCTATATTCAAAAATACAATCCTTACGGTATCACTCTGTAAACAATTGACAGCCCCTTGACTGAAACCATAATTCCAGATAAAGTCATACGTTCCTGCTTGAGGTACTGTAATAATGGCATTTGGATTATTACTTACAGGGTTCAGTGGGTCAGTCGGGTTGTGTGTTACTCCATCAAACTGAACTCCTACATTCGTCTCTGACCCAGCAGCAATCGTCCAGTAGGCTGAGCTTGTGGGGTCTGTATTTGCTCCAAAGCCAGCACTCAATCCACAAATCACTTGGTCTGTCCCTGCATTAGGATCAAAATTACCAAAAGCAAAAGTAACTTGTACTACATCTAAATCTGGACAATCTACTGAGCCAACTCTCAACCTAAAAGAATAAGTGCCTGGTGCTGTAACTTGTACTCTTTGCGTACTAGAATCAAAATCACCATCATCTATAAGGATAGGATTTGGTGCACCTGCTGGGCCTGAGTTAAGTAGATATTCCCAAATTGAATTAAAGGGAACTCCACTTGCCAAATCAGCTCCTACTAAATCTGCTGTATTGCTACATACGCCAAAATCATTCCCTGCAAATGCCTCAGGAGTTCCTAAAAAAAGAATGGACATCGTATCTGAGTCCACACAAAATTCTACTCCTGCTGTAGGATTATTAAAGACTTCATCAGGCATGACTCGTCTAAACACATAGGCTCCAGGGCCTGCTTGAGCTCTGACCGTAGAGTTAGGGTCATTTACATCTGTAATAACTACATTAGTGGGGTCATTAGCTGCACCTGGACCTGAGACATACTCCCATAAGTTGAAAATACTGCTGTTGAGATTAAAATTTCCCGTAAAACGCCACATACTATTCTCTGTCCAAAATCCAATTACTCCCGTAGGCTGAAAACGAGACTCTACTCCGCAGACTACTTGGTTAGGGCCTGCGTCTAGTGAGTTGCGTAAATTAGTAACTAATATACCATTTCTATCACCTGATGGTACTATATTAACTCGGCCTGGGGTTACTGTATTAGCATTGATGGTAGTGGTAATGGTATAATTGCCACCGTGTCGGTAGTTATCAAAAAACACCCCATTGGTATTGTTATGTGAAAAATAAATACTTGCATTAATGGCAGTTATACCGCTTTTGTTTGCTCCTTGTGTGGGAGAAGGAATTGCAATACCATTATTGGGTGCAAGTGTGCCTCCACTCAATGAGCCATAGACCACTCCATGAAAAAAGTTACCTGCTGCATCTCTAGTTTGAGCAGCATCTCCAGCACCTTCAAACACTAAGCGACTCCAGCTAGTGGCTGCATTTGTTGTAGCAATATAAGTACCCTGTATATCTGCTTCAGTATCTCCTACTGTATAAGGTTGATAAGTATTATTAGTTGCATCTTGCACAAAAAGTGGGCGACCACTTACTTGGTCTCCGAGTGCAGTGACATAGACTTTATTTTGAGGAGCTGTATCATTAGGGTCATCTATAAATGGATTATTGGTAACATAGCCAGCTCGGTTATAGATTAAAATAATAGACCCAACCGGCACTGCTGCCCATACAGGACTATTTGAGAATCTAATATGACCATTAGAGACACCGTCTGTACCTCCAAAATCTCCATTGTTATCATCTATAATCCAGCCTCGTAAATCTACTAGTTGTGGGTCAGGGCCTATGTTATCAGGAGTATTTCCTGTATATTCGCCTCTGCCTGGACAGCCTATCACAAGTAACTCGATAAATTGCCTTGCAGTATCAGGTGGTGTAATACCAGGAATAAGTCTAGTATTGAATTCATTGACAATTACGCCAACGTCTCCTTGAGCTTTGAGTTGATAACTTATCAATAAGCAGCTCAATAAAACAGTTAAGTGTGTAATTCTTCTCATAAATGAATAAAGGATTTATAGGTTGATTATAAACAAAAATAAAAAACAAGATTTTATTATAAATATAAATATATTTTTGAATTAGGCTGAATTATGG
>JBBRUH010000058.1:0-16262 GCA_038248005.1 Cytophagales bacterium
ATATATATGCCGCTGACACTGTTATTTGATACTGAAATAGGATACCGTTATTTCACTTCTTCTTTGCTCGCCTCAAAAGTTTTACCTACTTTGATATAACCCAGAGACATAGTCATTCCTGCAATTTTGAAACGAGGCTTTACTTTCAGGCGAAGGCGTGATTGTTCTTGGTTATCACCTTTGATGGCAGAAAGCAAGTTAATCATAGAGTTAAGCGATTCTTTGTTGAGTAATTCGGCTGCATTTAAGCCCATACTAATCGGAAAAGAAGCTGTTCCACCATTAGGGGCAACCTCTATCCTATCGTTAGAAGTACCATTCAAAATATCAGTTTGATCTAGCTCTAATACCCAGTCTAGCTTTTCTAGGGCAGCCGTTTTATCATTGGGATTGCGTACTTCTATGATATAAGTGAGGTTGAGAGGTAAGTTTTTATTTTTCAAAGCCAATCCTAGTTGAGCGGCATCTTTTAGCCCCAAATCACTGAAACCTTGCACATTTTTTAAATCTACCTGACCTAGATTCATTTTATCTATATTTTGAATCCTAAACTCTGATTTGGCAAAATTCTTTATCTCACGGATAGTACGGCAAGATTGGAAAGTAGCTAGTATGAGGGTAAGTAGCAGTAAATTTTTAACTGTTTTCATAATTCATTTTTTAATTTAGAAATTTTTTTGAGCGTGAATTTAAGAATTTTTTATTGAGAATAGCTTCTTATTTTTTTATTTTGATAAAGGTCTCACATATAAATTTATAATTCTGTCGCCTAGATAACGTACAGTTGGTCATTAAGCATTTATAACTTGGTATTTTTTGAGTAAATTGCACCCCAAATTTGAAAAATATCTAAACGAATAAAAATATGAAATTAGCCCTAGTTGGTGCAACTGGTTTGGTAGCTCAAGAAATGCTCAAAGTATTGGCTGAAAGAAATTTCCCTGTAACTGAATTATTACCAGTAGCTTCTGCAAAGTCAGTAGGTAAAATGATTTCTTTTAAAGGGAAGGCTTATCCTATTCTTTCTATGCAAGATGCTATAGACCGCAAGCCCAATATTGCTCTTTTCTCAGCTGGTGGTGGAGTCTCTTTAGAATTTGCCCCTGCTTTTGCCACTGTAGGCACTACGGTTATTGATAATTCTTCTGCTTTTAGGATGAATCCTGAGTATAAACTAGTAGTTCCAGAGGTAAATGCACACGTGTTAAGTCCAGAAGATAAAATCATTGCTAATCCTAACTGCTCCACGATTCAGATGGTAGTGGCACTTAACCCCCTTCACCAAAAATATAAAATCAAAAGAGTGGTAGTTTCTACCTATCAAAGTGTAACTGGCACAGGCAAAGAAGCCGTAGAACAACTCATGGCAGAGCGTGCCGGAAATACTCCCACGATGGTTTATCCCCATACGATTGATATGAATGTACTGCCTCATATTGATGTGTTTCTGGAGAATGACTACACCAAAGAAGAAATGAAAATGGTCAATGAAACCCAAAAAATAATGGGTGATAACTCTATCAAACTGACTGCTACTACTGTTCGCTTACCCGTAGTTGGGGGACACTCTGAGGCAGTAAATGTAGAGTTTTTAGAAGAATTTGAGATAAAAGATGTTTTTGATATTCTTCGCAATACAGAAGGAATCATTGTGGAAGATGATGTTAAAAACAATATCTATCCAATGCCTCTCAATGCACATGGCAAAGATGAAGTATTCGTAGGGCGTATTCGCCGTGATGAATCTCAACCCAAAAGCCTCAACCTTTGGATAGTAGCCGATAATCTACGCAAAGGGGCTGCCACCAATGCCGTACAAATAGCGGAGTATATTTTGGCTCAAAAGTGGAGTTAAGGAGTCAGAAGTGGGGAGCGAGAAGTTTAGGAGTATAGAACGGAAAGTAAGTAGTGAGATTCAATAATAATGACTCAATGACCAAAAAAATGAAGGATAGAGGGATAGAAGATTTGAAGGAATGAGGGATAGAAGAATATACTTCAAACCTTCATTAAATCAATCCCTCGCTAAATCAATCCTTCCTTAAATCACACTTAAAAATAAAAAAATGCACTTTAAAATAGGAACACGAGGAAGTAAACTCGCTCTTTGGCAAGCATACCATGTAGAAGAACTCCTCAAGGCTGGGGGTGCTTCTACAGAAATCATCTTGATAGAAACCAAAGGGGATAAAATCTTAAACCAAGCCCTTTCTAAAATCGGTAGTAAAGGTTTATTTACTGCCGAACTAGAAGAGCAACTTTATGAGCAAAAGATAGATTTAGCCGTGCATAGTGCGAAGGATTTACCCTCTGAACTCCCTGAAGGCTTAGAAATCATTGCTTTTGGTGAGCGTGAAAATCCTCAGGATGTATTGATTAGTCTTAATCCAAATGTTACATTAGATAAGTTGGATGAAAATGCAGTGATAGGTACTTCTTCTACTCGCCGTGTGGCGATGCTAAGGCATTATTACCCGAAAGTACGGATTAAAGACATTAGAGGAAACTTACAGACACGCGTGCACAAGCTAGAGCATGAGGGCTATGATGCTATTATTCTTGCCTATGCTGGAGTGCATCGTATGGGTTATCACCAATACATTGCAGAGTATTTATCACTTGATACTTTTACACCTGCCGTAGGTCAGGGAAGCATTGCCATAGAAACTACGGATACTTTAAGTGCTGATAAACAAGCATTTATAAGAGAAAAAATTAATCATTCTAGCACAGAAGTATGCCTGAAAGCTGAGAGAGCATTTCTCAAAAAACTACAGGGAGGATGCAGTGTGCCTGTGTTTGGTTTGGCACAAATAGAAGGTGAGAAAGTGAAGTTTCATGGGGGAATTATAGGTTTGGAAGGAGAAGAACTGATTCAAGCTACAGAAACCGCTCCTATCGCTCAGTCCGAAGTATTGGGGTTTAAAATAGCAGAAGAATTGCTCGAAAAAGGAGGGAAATCACTTCTTAGTAAAATTAGAGCCTCCCTCTAAAAACTGCAATTTATTGGGTTAAACATTACTTTTGTAATTAAACAACAAATTTTTATGTAAATAAAAAATTTAATTAACAAAGTATTAAATGCCTTTTGTGGTAATTTGCGTTTAATATTTTAGACATCAAATAAAATAAATTACAATGAAAAAATCTTTAATTCTTATTCTTAGCCTTGCATTTTTCTTTTTAAACTTCTCTGCCAAAGCCCAAATCACTGCTGATTTATTAGATAAAAAATGGCAAGTAGAGTTTGACGTATATGAGCATATCCGCAATATGAACGAATCTCAATGGGCAGCCTATAGTAAATTATCTGTATCCAAAAGACGTGAAATAGAAAGTCAAATGAAAAAAGACGCTGCATCTTCTTTATTTGAGTTTAAATCTGATTTTACTTTTAAAGTAAGCAAAAGTGGTGAGTTGCTAGAAGAAGGTAAATGGATGATACAGTCGGACGGAAAAACAATCATTGCCAAAAATGATAATGGCTTTGAGGATAAAATTACCTTACTTGAGGTTTCCCCTCAAAAAATGATAATTAGTTCTGAGCAATATGGTCAAAATGTAACCTTAGTTCCTCTTAAAAAGGAAAATTAAAAATTAGGAATGGTTTATAAATAAGGTGATAATCTTTCTTAATCAAAAAGCTTATTATCAGATACTTATAACCTAATAATTAATGACTTCCTTAGGTATGTCTTCATAGTTTTTGAGTGCTGATAGATTAGGCACTTTTATTATCAAACTGTGAAGATTTACTTTTTTACTTAATCTATTAAGTAAAACTATAAGCCCAATAAATCAGCAATAACTGCAAAGCCAAACGTAACCAAAGCGTCCAAACAGGCATTTTTCTAAATCCTTTACCTTTAATTCTTGCCCAAAGCATATAAATATTAGCTGGATAAACGGCTATCAACAAAGCTATCACCCCCCAAGCAAAAAAACTTCTCCAATCACTTATCCATAAACCTACACCGAGAATAATCTCAATTACACCACTTACTTGCACCATCAAGCGAGGCTGAGGCAAAAAAGGAGGAACGATTTTCAGGAAAAATTTCTCATTGGTAAAGTGACTTACCCCAGCGAAAACATA
This sequence comes from Cytophagales bacterium, assembly GCA_038248005.1. Taxonomy (GTDB): domain Bacteria; phylum Bacteroidota; class Bacteroidia; order Cytophagales; family Microscillaceae; genus JAABSX01. The sequence goes on from JBBRUH010000058.1 coordinate 4,097, forward strand.
CAAAAAAGACATTAAACCTAGGCTTACCCAATCTATCCAAGTCATCAACAGTTTGATTTAGTGATAAAAATTAAGATACTTTATTGATACAAAGTATCTTACACTAGGCAAACTTACGCTTCTTTTGCTTTTAAAGCATCTATTTTTTTAAGAATTTCTTCTGCCTCAGCCGTTTTCATGTCTGCTGCCTTACGGTCTTTTTGAGAAAGGCTATGTACTTCGCTCATCATTTTTTGGTATTGCTCATTGAGCTTGTCTATTTCTGATTTCTTTTTAAATAATCCAAACATAAGTATTTATTGATTTAAGATTTATTGATTTACTATTTTAAACTTAACCTCATAAAGCTTGATAAGTTATTAGAAATTTAGCTTTCTTGTTTTTGATTGACTTGATTTTAGCTTATATTTAGACCAAAGTTTATCCATTATTGCTCTATAACATAATATGATATGTCATCTACCACTAAAAATAAAGTTTTTGAAGCCATTAATCAGGCTTATGATGTTTTTGAAAACTTTTCACCTGAGCAAAAACAAATCATCGAAAACAAAAAAATAATAGGTAAACACTCTCCTACTGAATGGCTCTCTCTTGTTTCAGAGTTGATGAAGTATGACCAAGCGCATGATGAGTTAGTAGATAAAGTAAAAAATATAAGATGGCGAAATCTTAGTCGTAATATAGGCTGCCTTGGTGTTGGGATATTCATCATTACTACAATGGTTCTCGAAGGTTTTTTAGAGATTGGTATTCCTGTAATATATTATATAGGTTTTTTGGGAATAGTAATCATAGCCCCTATTTTACACAGAATTAGCCCTCAAGGACAGCTTTTGGCAACATTGAATACTAAGCTAAAAAAGTTAGAAAATGTAAATCTACCCAACTTTTTCTGTGATATTATTGTGCCAATTCTCGTGATTTTAAGAGAAGAAATGCGAGCCAACCAGCCTTTATTATTAGAAGTAAATTTAGATTCTCCTGCTTTTCATACTGGAGAAGATACACTTAAACCTGGATTTGTTACCAAAACCAATTATCATTTAAAAAGCACAAAATATTCTGAACATGTTTGGTTTAAGTTTTCGGGCAAACTGCATGATGGGTCAGCCATTAGATGTGAAGTAAACCATGTAGCTAGAGAACGCTATTTTGTAAAACATAAACGCAAGGGAAATAAAACAAAATACAAATACAATATCAAACTTACCCATGACATTCGCTTGGTTTTGCCTAAATCTGAATACCAGTACCAACCCTCTGATGATAAAACCTTTCAATATACTGAAACTGAAAAAGCCCATGTATTCCGCCTCAAATCGCCTCAAAAAATCAAAGGAAGTAGTATGGTTGCGGGGAATAATCTCCCCTCCTCTCTTGATAGGATTTTAGGTCATGTAAAGCATATTTACACACAAGTAAAGCCCGTGAACGCTTAAAATGGATAGTAAATTACGCAACAAAGAAGTCCAAGACTTTATAGAAACACACTTGAAAAGCAACTTAACAAAGCTTGCCTTTCAAAAAAATCCTTTTCCTGAGATTCCCTTTCCTCAGATTATCACACAGATAGAAACTAGGCAAAAAGCAATGCTCAAATTACCCTCTTGGGTAAATAAGCAAGGTATCCTTTATCCTAAAACTTCTCTTGAGCAAAGTTCTTCTGAGCCTACAGCTAGATTTAAAAGCCAACTTATCAAAGGCAAATCACTTATAGACCTTACTGGAGGCTTGGGAATAGACTCTTACTTTTTTGCAGAGCAATTTGAATCAGTCATCCATGTAGAACCTAATGCTGAACTACAGCAAATTGCAAGAGAAAATTTTGAAATCTTAGGCATCAAAAATATTCAATTCATCAATCAAAAAGCAGAAGATTTCCTCCAAACCAAATGGCAAGCAGATATTGTTTATTTAGACCCTTCACGCAGAAACTCCCAAAATCAAAGAGTTCATTTTTTGGAAGATTGTGAGCCTAATATTATAGAAATTTTACCCCTTATTTTTCAGAATAGCCCCACTGTCTTACTCAAAGCGGCTCCTATGCTTGACTTAAGACGTGCCTTAGAACAACTCATCCATGTGAGCAAAACTTGGGTGATTGCCTCAGACAATGAGGTGAAAGAGCTTCTTTTTAAGTTAGAAAAGGAAGCGACACTGAGCATGGATATAGAAACTATAAACATTCAAGCCAATCAGATTTCTACTTTTTGTTTTAACCTAGATAAGGAGTCTGAAACCCAACCTGACTATACTCAGCCTCAAAAATACCTCATAGAACCCAACAGAGCCATCTTAAAAGCAGGGGCATTCAATGGTTTTGCCAAAGAGTTTGGCTTCCAAAAATTGCATCCACATACACATCTTTATACTTGCACTGAATTACCTTTGACCATAGAGCAGATTCCAGGGCGTGTTTTTGAAGTCTTATCACACTGTAAATACCGCAAAAAGGAAATACAGAAAGCCTTAAAGAGTAAAAAAGTAAATATTGCGACACGTAACTTTCCTGATTCTCCCGAACTGATATACAAAAAATTAGGTTTGCAAGCTGGTGGAAGTATCTATCTTTGGGGAATCAAAGACAGTGAAGACCAGTTGGGTATTTTGATTACCCAAAAAGCAAGCTGAAAATATTATTAAGAGATGTAAGTCTTTTTAGGTTTTAGCAAAGAAAACTATTCGCTTCTGCACCAAGTTTGCTAAAGATGCTTGTACTCAGTTCATTAGACAAAATATCATTAAAATTTATGTTTGTAATCGGAAACACTTATATCAGCGAAGACATTATAGAAGAATTTTTTGTGTGTGACTTAGATAAATGCAGAGGGGCTTGCTGTGTAGAAGGTGATTTGGGTGCTCCACTTGAAGAAAATGAACTCGCTATAATGGAGAGCATTTTAGAAAAAGTAAAGCCCTATCTCAGCCGAAAAGGACTTGCCGAACTAGAAATACAAGGTGCTTATATCTTAGATGAAGATGGTGATTACTCTACCCCTACTATTAATCACAAAGAATGTGTCTATGCTTACTATGACCGAAAAGGAATCTTAAAATGTGGCATAGAAGCCGCTTATAATGATGGAAAAATAGACTTCCAAAAACCTATTTCTTGTCATCTTTACCCCATCCGTATCAATAAACTAAGTGATGAAGAAGCCCTTAATTACAGTCGCTGGCACATCTGTAGCCCTGCCTGTAAGCTAGGACAATCTTTAGCTGTTCCTATTTACAAATTTTTAAAAAGTCCTCTCATCCGTAAATATGGAGAAGAATGGTATACCGAATTAGAAAGACAAATAAAAGAGAGACAACTCACTGATAATCAAGCTTAGTATTTTAGAGGTTGGCTATTTTTGTAATTATGTGTCTATTTGGTAAGTAGTTAAACTAATGTATCTTACAAAAACCTATAAGGTTTAAGTTCTTAACAGTCAGTATTTTACATAGTAAAACCTTATAGGTTTAATATAAACTAATTTTGATGAGGTACTTAAAAGATATAAAACCCATGCAAAGACTCACCTCTGAAAAAATTTATACCTATACCGATTACCTCACTTGGCAACTAGATGAATGTGTAGAACTATTGCGTGGCAAAATACTCAAAATGTCACCCGCACCTCTTCGAAGACATCAAAAAATATCGACTTATTTGCAAGGTGAATTATATGCTTATTTTAAAAAGCAAAAGTGCGAAATTAGTCAAGTCAATTAAGGATTAATAACTGGCATAACTCTTAACAATTATATAAAATAGCCTGAAAGGCTTGAACATTAAAACTTGGGGCATCGCCACAAGCTACTTAGAATTCAATTGACTTGACTATAAATGAATCCATACTTTGATATATTCTTTTATTTTTCTCAAAATAGCAATAATCTGATAAAATGTCTTGGTCAGAAGCATTGAAAGCATTACTTACTGAATATTTCTTACCGTCTAAGACCATAAAAAACTAGTTTCGCCCTACTACATAACAGCCGTACATTGGAAATTTATACTCATTATTGACTTGTGCTGTTAGTAATTCTGCTAAAAGTTGTCCTTTGGGATCAGAGTCTCCTTTTCGTTCTTGCTTATATTCATGAATAAAAAAAAAGGGTTGAATAGGTTTCTGTCTTCCTGTCGCAAGCATAAAATCTACCCTTCCATACAATTCTACATCCTCTAAAATGGCTTTAAGTGGGCGTTTCGAAAAAATAGTATATTCATCAGAAGCATAATCAACAATGTATAAGATATGTGAAATAGCTTGCATTTTAAGTTCATCTTCATTCCAAAAATCTACAAAATCTAGAATATGTTCTCTTAATTTTTCAATCATTGACTTGGCAATTTCATCAAATTCAGTAACACTATCTAGCCAGTCAGATAGCAATTTCATATCTTTTACTTTCTCCAAGTCAAAAGTAATTTCTAAATCTTGCGTTTCTCAATTCTCAAAATTTGTCTGTCTCATGATTTTTAAGCAACTTACAATACTTTGTTATTTCAAATTTACAAAAAAACAGCTGAAATTATTTAGATTTGTACTCTCAAATCAAAAATAAAGAAATAGACAAGTATATCCATGGAAATCTCCACAAAATACGACCCCAAAGACATTGAAGGCAAATGGTATGACTACTGGCTCGAACACAAATTCTTTGCCTCTAAAAAAGATGAAAGCAAAGAGCCTTTTACCATCGTAATCCCTCCGCCTAATGTAACTGGAGTACTGCACATGGGGCATATTTTGAACAATACTATCCAAGATATTCTTATCCGAAAAGCACGCATGGAAGGCAAAAATGCTTGCTGGGTGCCTGGTACAGACCACGCCTCTATCGCTACCGAAGCCAAAGTAGTAAGAATGCTTCGTGAAAAAGGCATCAAAAAATCAGACATCGGAAGAGAAAAATTCCTCGAATATGCTTGGGAATGGAAAGAAAAATATGGGGGAATTATCCTCAAACAACTCCAAAAACTAGGAGCTTCTTGTGATTGGGATAGAACGGCTTTCACGATGGACGAAAAACGCTCTGAAGCAGTCATCGATATGTTTATTCATCTCTATGAAAAAGGCGATGTCTATCGTGGACTTCGCATCGTAAACTGGGACCCCGAAGCCAAAACAGTACTCTCCAAAGAAGAAGTAATCTATAAAGACCTCAACTCTAAACTCTATTTTGTAAAATATAAAGTGGTAGAAACAGGCGAACTGCTTACCATTGCCACCACTCGCCCCGAAACCATTTTGGGTGATACTGCTATTTGTATTAACCCAAAAGATGAGCGTTATACACATCTGCATGGCAAAACTGCCATTGTGCCCATAGCAAACCGTGAAGTGCCTATTATTTTAGATGAATATGTGGACATGGAATTTGGTACGGGTTGCCTTAAAGTTACACCTGCACACGATGAAAATGACTACAACTTAGGCAAAAAACACAACCTAGAAGTCATTGATATTCTGAATGATGACGGCACACTTAACGAAAAAGCAGGTTTCTTTGTAGGAGAAGACCGATTTGTGGTGCGTAAAAAAATAGCCAAGCAATTAGAAGAATTAGGACATATTGAGAAAATAGAAGACTACAAAAATCAAGTAGGCACTTCGGAGCGTACAGGGGCAGTCATAGAACCAAAACTTTCTGAGCAATGGTTTCTCGCTATGAAAAAACTATGCGAACCTGCACTCAAAAATGTAATGAATGATGCCATACAGTTTCATCCGCCTAGTTTTAAGAATATGTATAAATCTTGGGTAGAAAATATCCAAGATTGGAATATATCTCGTCAGCTTTGGTGGGGGCATCGAATCCCTGCTTATTACTTACCTAGTGGTGAGTTTGTGGTAGCCAAAAGCTTTGAGGAAGCCTATGCTAAAGCCTTGACAATCAACCCTTCACTCAAAAAAGAAGAGCTAAAACAAGATGAAGATGTCCTAGATACTTGGGCAAGTTCTTGGCTTTGGCCTATCTCGCTTTTTGACAAAGACGAATTAGATTATTATTATCCTACTTCAGTCTTGGTTACAGGTTTTGATATTATTTTCTTTTGGGTGATGCGTATGATTATCGCAGGTTATGAACTCAAAAATGAAAAGCCTTTTGAACACGTATATTTTACGGGAATGGTGCGTGATAAATTACGCCGCAAGATGTCTAAATCTTTGGGTAATTCTCCTGATGTATTTAAACTAATGGACAAATACGGTACAGATGGCATGCGTTATGGCATTATGGCAAGCTCGGCTGCGGGCAATGATATTATTTTTGATACGGAAGTACCCAAATCGCAAAAGCAAGAAGATGTGGATGCCTTCGCACTCACCGAGCCTGACTCTAAATTGTGCGAAACAGGACGTAATTTCTCTAATAAAATCTGGAATGCTTTTAGACTAATTAAGTCTTGGGAAGTGGATGAAAACTTGCCTTATCAAAGCGAAACAGCCGTACAATGGTTTAGGGCAAAAATGAATAAAACACTGGCAGAAGTAGAAAAGCAATATACACAGTTTAGACTTTCAGAAGCTATTTCTAATGTCCGTGCCTTGATTTGGGATGAGTTCTGCTCCAATTATTTAGAGATGATTAAACCTGACTATGACCAAGAAGCCAAAAAATCTTTGCCTATTGATAAGGAAACACTAGCGACTACCTTAGCCTTTTTTGATGAGTTGATGCGTTTATTGCATCCTTTTATGCCTTTCATCACAGAGGAAGTTTGGCAAAACCTAACACCAAGAAAGGCTAAAGAAAGTATTTGTATAGCTTCTTACCCCAAAGCAGAAGCCTTTGATAATCAGATAATTAGCGAAGCTGAAAGCATTTTTGAGATTGTTCAAAATATCAATAATATCCGTAATGAAAAGCAACTCAAAAAAAGCCTAGAACTAGATTTGTTTTTCAATGCAAAAGATACAGACCTTTATACCCAAAAATTTGCTTCTACGATTCAGAAATTAGGAAAAGTTGGGAAAATATCTCCAGTTCAAGCGTCGACGCTTGAACCATCAAAAACCATTTCTTTTGTGGTAAAAGATGCTGAGTTTTTCATTCCTCTCGAGCTAGAAATTGATGTAGAAGAAGAAAAAGCCAAAATCTTAAAAGAGATAGAATATCAAAAGGGTTTCTTGAATAGTGTGGAGAAAAAACTAAGCAATGAGCGTTTTGTAAACAACGCCCCTCCACAAGTCATAGAAGTAGAACGCAAGAAAAAAGCTGATGCCGAAGCTAATATCAAGGTTTTGGAAGAGAGTTTGGGGAGTTTGTAGATTTTTAGACAGATGAATTGAATGAAGGATTATATTAATATAAAAGTAAATTAATGAATACACAAAGAGATATTATACAAGTAGTTCGTAAAGGAAAAATAAAAGAACAAGGGAATGATTTTTTATTCTGGCAAAGCCAGTCTTATCTCAAAAGACTCACTATTATAGAAGAAATCAGACAATCCTATAATCAATGGAAATATGGTACTGAACAAGGACTTCAAAGAGTTTATAGAATTTTAAACGAAAATAAGGTACGTTATTTGGTGGTTGGAGGCTATATTGTGGGCTTTCACGGCTATCCCCGTTATACCAAAGACTTAGACATTTGGATTTGGATAAATGATGAAAATGCCGAAAATCTTTTACTAAGCCTAAAATAATTCGGGTTTGGTGGGCTTGGCATTCAGAAAGAGGATTTTATAACTCAAGATTCTTTTGTTCAGTTGGGCTATCCACCTAATCGGATTGATATTACTACTGTATGTGATGGGATAGATTTTGAAGAATGCTACAATGATAAAATTGAGATAGTAATAGAAGATTCCCTTTTATACTTTATCGATTTAGAAAATCTGCGAAAAAATAAAAGGGCTTTGGATTGCCCTCAAGATTGGGCGGATTTGGATAACTTAAAGGAGAAATGATTTTTTCAAATTAATACCAAGAGTATGAAAGGGAGTTTGAAAGGTTTGTAAGTTTAGATGATAATGAATAAAGAAGATTTAGAAAAAACTATCAATGAGTTTCAAAATTTAGAAACCCAAGAAGAAAAAGATGCTTTTTTGCTAAAACAAAGAAATGTGATTTTATCACAAGATAAATCTCAAACTATGGAAGGTTTTGAAAGTATCAAAAATAAACTCAAAGAACTTAGGCAAAAAAATAGAAACACAAGAAATTGTATAAATATAGTTTCAATTAACTTGAAAGGCTTTAGGAGTTTGTAATTCAAATCATAATTCAATATTATTACCACTAAGAACATGAAGAAAAATCTCTGTCTCTATAAGTGTTCTTAGTATTATAGTAAATCAAACATTCATGAAAAACCTATATCTTTTATTCTTATTGATATCTTTTTATAGTTGTGATGGTACTACGTCATAGGAGCGTATAAAACAAGAAGAAAGTAAAAGCTTGCAGAGTAATACTAAAAACGAATCAGAGGTAAGTTATGAAGAAGCCATAAAATGGATTAAAAATAATGCAGTACAGGTCAATTCAGTTCATCTCTAGTCAGAGCTTGATAAAATATATCTGGATACAAAATTATCGAGAAATTGACCAACTGCTTTTTCAGTGCCTATTTGAGAGAGATTCTATACAAGTTATAAACTCTACAAAATCTTCTCAGCAAAAGGATGGAGAAATTATTTATTATCCATTTCGTTATAACTTTAAAATAAACTTATGTCATGTTTAAGTACTTAACTATATTTATCTTAACTTTAATAAATTTTATAAAATTCTGACTTATAGAAACTTACGTTGTAATTTTGTCAAATTTTAATCTAAGCTAATTTTGTTGAACTACTTATATTGATACAAAACGGACATTAAACTTTATTATGCTTTATTATTCAGCAATTTTGGTCGGGTTTTTAGGGAGCTTGCATTGTATAGGAATGTGTGGGCCAATCGCTCTTGCCTTACCTCAGAACAATACTGGTAAATATGCCTTGCTTCAGACTCGCTTACTCTACAATCTAGGCAGGGTTTTTACCTACTCTGTGTTAGGTCTGATAGTAGGTTTGGTGGGAAAAGGGCTGATGTTGGCTAGTACACAACAAGCAGTGTCTATCGCTCTGGGAATGAGTATCTTGTTATTTATGTTTTTGCCTCGTAAGGTTTCTTATCGTTTAGAGCAGTTTAGTCCTTTTCGCAAAGCAGTAGGATTCTTAAAACAATCTTTTGGTAAATTATTTAGAGGCAAAGGTAGGCTTATTTTTTTGTGGTTAGGCTTGCTCAATGGCTTACTTCCTTGTGGCTTGGTCTATCTGGCCCTAGCAGGAGCAATTGCTACAGGAGAGCTGTGGGGTGGAGCTTTTTATATGGCTTTGTTTGGCTTAGGTACTTTGCCAATGATGCTGAGTATCTCAATAGCAGGTGATTTTATCAAACCCTCATTGCGTAGTTGGCTTTATCGTAAATTAGTCCCTGTCTTTACAGTTATGTTGGCGTTGATGTTCATTCTGAGAGGTTTAAACTTAGGGATTCCTCATATCAGTCCTCAAATTCACCAGTCTCATGCCAATGGAGTAGAGATGGAGTGTTGCCATAAATAGAGCTTTTGATTGGTTTTTAATGAAATAGAATCTTCCCTTTCACCTTTTAATACTTCTTATATCTAAAAAGTTTTGAACCCTCAAAATGAATTTTCACTAAGGAAAAGACCCTTTTTATCATTAAAGAAATGACCAAGCATCCTAATTCTAATCTATCAGTAATTGGTAAATCATCAATTAATTACTTAGTTTTGACTGTTGTTTTTAAAAAGTTAAAATCACTTTTCTTTTTTCACCAGTCAATACTCTTATCTTAATAGCGTGAGACAAAAATTAAATTAATTACCAAATGAAATTTAGCAAAAAAAGATTCCTTGCCTCTATCAAAAAGCGTTTCCTTGGCAAATATACAATTGGAGGAATGTATTCCACAAAAAATGGAATATTTGTAGCTCCTATTGAAGATTTGTCTGTTGGAAGCAAACTTGCCAATAAGGGGGAATACAGTTTAGATGAAATAGAAGAAGTAAGTGCCTTTATCAAACCTGACTCTATTGTCTATATATTGGGAGCACATCTAGGCACAATGATGATTCCACTATCAAAAAAAGCCAAACAGGTCATTGCTTATGAGGCCAATCCAGAAATCTTCCCTCTCTTGCAAGCCAATGTTATGCTCAACAAATGCAAAAATATTACTGTTTTTAATTATGCTGTAGGAGATGATAAAAAAGAGGTTGAGTTTTATTTAAACCGTGTAAACTCAGGCGGAAGTAAAATCAAACCTAAGATAGACCAATACATGTATCATTTTGATAATCCCAAAACACAGGTGCTCAGTATGATTTGCTTAGATGATCACATTGAGCAAGAACAGCTTCCTTCTCCTGATGTAGTAGTGATGGATATAGAAGGGTCTGAGTATTACGCTCTGAAAGGGATGAAAAATACACTGAAAAACGTGAATTGCTTGCATATTGAATACATTCCACATCATCTCAAAAATGTAGCGGGTGTTTCTAATCAACAATTCTTAGAGTGTTTATTGCCTTATTTTGATAAAATGAAGGTACTAAATGAAAGCATTCCAGGGAGCGAGAAAGAATATCAAAAAGATGAATTTCAAAAGGTATTGGATGATATAGAAGCAACAGACGATAATTCTAATCTTCTATTGTATAAGTCATAGACATTTAGGAAAGGATATTTTTAACAAAAAGTATAATTACAAGTTATAACATCATTATATTAACAGTAAATCCACGCTCTTCCTAAATACCAGACAAATGAAACACTCAAAACTCTTTCTACTCCTCTTTTTATTTGTTTTTGCAAATGCTTTTGCCATTACAGATGTCCTTTCTTTATGATATAAACCATAATAATTTTGGATATAGAACAAGTATTTTGGACTTTTTGAATTTGAAAACTAAATCATCATTAAAATTATGGCTTCATCAAAATCCGCTGTGTATGCAGCCTTAGTTGCTAACTTAGCAATCGCAGTTACTAAGTTTGTAGCCGCCTATTTTACGGCAAGTTCTGCAATGATTTCCGAAGGCATACACTCGATTGTAGATTCTGGAAATGCGATTTTAATTCTTCTTGGATTACGGTTGAGTCAGAGACCTCCTGATGATGAGCACCCCTTTGGATATGGAAAAGAACTCTATTTCTGGACACTGATTGTTGCTATTCTTATTTTTGCTATTGGAGGTGGGATGTCTTTCTATGAGGGTATTGAGCATATCAAACATCCTGTGAAATCTTCTAGCCCTATCATTAATTATGTTGTGCTAGTAATCGCCATGATTTTTGAAGGCTTTGCTTGGTTTTTGGCTTATAAAAAAATAAATATAGGAAGAGGGAAAAAATCGCTTTGGCAAGCGGTAAAAGACAGTAAAGATCCTACTGCCTTTGCTGTTTTGTTTGAAGATACAGCTGCTATTTTGGGTTTGATTATCGCTTTTACTGGTGTTTTTTTAGGATCTACTTTTGATATGCCTATTTTTGATGGGATTGCTTCTGTTTTGATAGGCGTAGTACTTTCGGTGGTGGCTATTACGCTCGCTTATGAGAGCAAAGGATTACTACTAGGAGAAGGAGCAGACCCAAGACTTTTAAGGAAGATTCACGCCATCGTAAGTGAAGATGAAGCTGTGAGAGAGTGTGCAAAACCACTCACCATGCACTTTGGTCCCGAAGAAATATTTCTAGCCTTGGATGTTAAGTTTAGTCCTGACTTGACAGTAAAAGAACTATCAACCGCAATAGTAAGGCTAGAAAGTAAAATCAGAAAAGCACATCCAGAGATAAAGCGAATCTTTATAGAAGCAAAATCTGCTTTTAATCCTGATGATATTTTCTTTGATGATGATGATGATTCTCAAGAGTAAGAAGGATTATGCAAGCAAGAGATTAGTTACAATTAAAGGTGTCCCACTTGCGAATATTTTGGTGTCGTTCCAACATCTATCACCTCGCAAGGTGTCCCACCTGCGAATATTTTGGTGTCGTTCCAACATCTACCACCTCGCAAGGTGTCCCACCTGCGAATATTTTGGTGTCGTTCCAACATCTATCACCTCGCAAGGTGTCCCACCTGCGAATATTTTGGTGTCGTTCCAACATCTATCACCTCGCAAGGTGTCCCACCTGCGAATATTTTGG
>JBBRUH010000059.1:0-16256 GCA_038248005.1 Cytophagales bacterium
ATGAATGCTACTTCATTTTTGGAATCAGCAGCTACCATTGGAGCAACTATTCCTCCTTCACTATGCCCTAGCAGACCTATTTTTTGGGGTAAGATGTCGGCTCGGGTTCTTAGGTATTTCATAGCTTCTTGCACATCTTCTGCAAATTCGGCTGTGGTAGATTCATTGATGGTTTTGCCAGTAGTTTTGCCTGTGCCTCTATCATCATAGCGAAGGACTGCCATGCCTTGCTTGGTAAAATAATCTGCTATTTGGGCAAATAGCTTAAAACCTGAGATTTCTTCATCTCTATTTTGAGCACCGCTGCCCGTAATCAGCACTACTGCAGGATATTTTCCCTTAGCTTTGGGAATACTTAATGTTCCTGAAAAAATATTCTCGCCATTGGTAAAGCTGACTTCCTCCTCCAGATAAGGAGAAGCTTCTTGGGAAAACAGAGGATTAAAAGATATCAGGAATACTAAAAAAAAGAATGTAAAGATGATTTTCATAACAATTCATGTTTGATTCAAGCAAATAATTAAAAACTACTTGGCAATGCTTTCAAAGTAAATTTAGGATGTTTTGATAGCTCCTTCTTTGATTTGAGCCATCTCTTTACGGTATTTAGAAATATCACAGGCTAAGAAAATAGCTTCTCTGAAAGAAGTTTCATCTGCAATGCCTTTACCAGCAATATCAAAAGCCGTTCCGTGGTCAGGTGAAGTACGCACGATAGGCAAGCCTGCCGTAAAATTAACCCCTCTCTCAAAGGCAAGTGTCTTGAATGGTATCAGTCCTTGGTCATGGTACATTGCTAAGACACCATCAAATTTTCTGTACTCACCTTGCCCAAAAAATCCATCTGCAGGAAAAGGTCCATAAACCAAATCACCTTTTTTCTTCATCTCTAAGATAGCAGGTCTGATTACTTGCTGTTCTTCATCTCCGAGCAAGCCATCTTCACCTGCGTGTGGATTAAAGCCTAGTACGGCTATTTTAGGTTTTAAAATACCAAAATCCTCTTTAAGGCTTTTAAGAAAAATCTGCACTTTAGATTGAATTAGATGCCTTGTGATTTTTTTGGAAACTTCTACTAGTGGCACATGACCTGTGGCTACTGCTACACGAAGGTCTTCTGCTACCAAGAGCATCAAGCTTTCTTTTCTATCAAAAGCATCTGTAAAAAACTCAGTATGTCCTGGGAATTTAAACTCATCACTCTGGATATTACTCTTGCTGATAGGAGCTGTAACTACTGCATCTATATAACCCTTTTTGAGGTCTTCTACCGAAGCTTGCAATGCTCTAAGAGCAAGTTCGCCTGCTTCGGGAGAGACAATTCCAGGCTGAATCTCAAAATTTTTATTGCCTATTACTGAGATAAGATTTGTCTTTTTATGGCTAATTTGTCTGGTATCGTTGGCAGAGTTGATAAACCAATCTTTTAACTCTAAGATTTTACGGTAACGTGTCAAGATTTTCATTGAGCCATAAATGACGGGTGTGCAGATGCTCAAAATATGACTATTAGAAAGTGCTTTTAAAATAACCTCTGGACCTATGCCATTGTAATCTCCGATGGTGATGCCTATGACGGGTTTGTTATTGTGTGAAGGAGAGGGAGTGTCGTTATTCATATTTATTACTATAATCTATTCAATAATTAACAAGTATTTTGCAAAATAAACAAATAAGCTTGCAAAAATCGTGATTTATGGGCATTGATAAAAAGAATACCTTAAATTTGTTTGATTTTTGACGATTCAAAGCAAATTTAAACTTTCTAAAACCCTTTAAAGTGGTCAGACCTAAAAAACATCTTGGGCAACATTTCTTAAAAGATACCCAAATTGCAGCACGCATTGCACAGCAAATCCAACCTCAAGGAAAGTACAGCAAGGTGCTAGAGATTGGTGCAGGCACGGGTGTCTTGACCAATGAACTCCTAGAAAATACTGAAATAGAACTGTATGCACTTGATATAGATGATGAATCCATTGCGTATCTTATCAAGCATTTCCCCTCTTTGGATGGACGAATTATTCAAGGAGATTTCTTGGAGATTCCGTGGCATACTTTTTTTGATGAAAATACTCACTTTGGCGTAATTGGTAATTTTCCTTATAATATCTCTTCACAGATTTTCTTTAAAGTATTAGAATATAAAGAGCAAATTCCCGAAGTAGTAGGCATGCTCCAAAAAGAAGTTGCTCAAAGACTTGCCTCTCCTCCTGGTAGCCGAGCCTATGGTATTCTAAGTGTACTTTTACAAGCTTTTTATGACATTGAGTATTGCTTTGAAGTGCCTCCTCACGTATTTTTACCTCCTCCTAAGGTAGATTCTGCCGTAATACGGTTGGTCAGAAATGAGGTAAAAGAGCTAGAATGTGATGAAATTCTATTCAAAAAAGTAGTCAAAATTGCCTTTAACCAAAGACGAAAAATGCTTCGAAATGCACTTAAGCCTATTCTTCCACCTGAATTTAATACCAATATTCAAATGCTTGATAGACGTGCAGAAACGCTTTCAGTGGCAGATTTTGTGTTTTTGACCCAAGAAATAGAGAAGCTGATATAGGTAAGTGATGAGTTATTCTATTAAAATACTGATAATCAGATTTTTATAATAATATCAAAATGCAAACTAATTTTGACCATCTACTTATTACAGATAGTGTATCTGATTTTGGTGAAACACCAACGATTTCCGAAGGTGAGAGATTTTAGACTTTCCAAGTCTAATGATTGGCTTATTTTTAACATCTTAACTAAGATAATTTAGCTCTAATCTGAGTAGCTATTTCGGCAAGTTCTTCATTAGAAGGCTTTGTGCGGTTATGAAAACTCAAATCATCCATCGTATCACTTGGAATCAGGTGTATGTGTGCATGAGGCACTTCAAATCCTGCCACAATGACGCTTACTCTTTCGCAAGGAAAAGCAGCTCGAATAGCCAATGCTAGTTTTTTGGAAAATAAATGTAATCCTGCTAAAAGGTCATCCTCTAAGTCATAGATATAATCTATTTCTTTCTTAGGGATGACAAGGGTATGCCCTTTGACGATGGGCTGAATATCTAAAAAAGCGAAGAATTGCTCATCTTCGGCTATTTTGTGGCAAGGAATTTCTCCTTTGATGATTTTAGTGAATAGGCTTGACATAGAATAAGTGTGTTTATTTTTAGAGATTACTATTTTTTGAAACAGAATTAACCGTCAGTTGTTCAAGTTATTTCTCCTCAATAATTTACATCAAGCAAAAATTCCAATACTAATAAATTCACCTTTAATCCAACCAATATTTATAGCTAAAAAACTCTGTTCCATCTACTATTTCAGCATCGGGAGGAAGTATTTCACCCATTTTTTGAACTTCTGAAAATGAGATATTCTTCAGGTCTAGCCCTAGTACTTTTAGGTTTGTGAAGCTTTTAAACTCTGTGTGGGCTACTTTGATACCCGAGTTGGAGAGGTTGAGTGCCTGTATATTGGGCAAAGTAGCTAGTTTGGTTAGTTCGGCAGGAACATCGGCTAGCTTATTTTCACGCAAATCCAATTCTACAAGACTTTTGAGATACATCAAGGCATTGGGTAAAATTACTTGTTTTTGTGCATTGATAGGTAAGTGTGATAAACGCAGAGTATGCAGTTTTTCTAAGTTTTTGAGGGGAATGAGATAGGTTTCAAGATTAATATCAGGATTGTCACCTAGCAAAACCACCCTTAGGCGAGTGCAAGAAGAAAGTGCATTAGGAAGCTCATTCACCTTATTACCTTGCAATGAGAGCCACACCAAGCCTTGGCAAGCTGAGATTTCACTCGGAAGTTCTGATATTTCTGTATAAGCTAGGTTAAGTGCCTTTAAGCCACTAAGCATATTAAAAAACTTTGCAGGAAAGGAATTGATAGGATTATGACTAAGATTTAGATTGACTAGGTCTTTCAAACTTGTGATAGAAGTTACACTGCTTAGTTGATTTTTTTCTATATTGAGATAGCTAAGTTTGTTAAGTTTGCTTAAATCTGGGCTTAGTTCAACTATTTGATTTTCTGCAATGATTAGCTCTTCCAAATTACTTAACTCAAATACTCTTTTTGGAATACTTTTAAGTCCTGTACGGCGAAGGCTCAGATAACGTATGTTTTTTAGGTTTTCAAACTGCTGTGGTAAAGAGTCTATTCTAATGTCATCTAGTGTTAGGTTTTTAAGATTCTGAAACGTAGTAAGAACCGTCGGCACAGTGTTAAAACGATTACGCCCGATATTAAGCCACTGCAAACTAGACAAAGAACTTATAGATTCGGGCAAGGCATTTAATTGATTGCCTTCTAGGTTAAGATAACCCAAATTAAGCATTCCTGTGATTTGATTGGGTAATACTGAAAATTGATTATTACTCAAATCCAAAATTTCAAGTCTTTTAAGTTTTACTGCAAAAGAATCAGGAAGTCTTGAGAGGGAATTATCAGAAAGATCAAGTTCTTTTAAGTTTTCTAACTTTAATATTTCTGTGGGTAGATTGGTCAGCCTCATTCCTCTGAGGCGAAGTCTATGTACTTTATCAGGGTTTGCGAGTGCTTCTTCTAGTGAATAATATAATTCTTCTGACTGATAGTAAGGCAATACATCTTCTAAGCGATTTTGCTCACCATTACGCATGCCAGGAATCTCTTCTACTTCTGGCACACTCATTTTGGCACGTTTGGCAGTAATGGTATCTTTATTACTCTGATTTTGAGAAGATTGATTTTGACAGGTAATCAATAAAGTTGTAGCAAAAATGAAGATCAAAAAGTATATATATTTTGATAGCATACTTAGATTATAAGTTAAATGATTAAAGAAACCCAAAAATAATCGTTATTCTCTGAAAATCAAGTAATTAGGAAAGATATTAGTGATTACTTATTAAGAAAAATATCACAAAGATTTGATAATTAGGCACTTACCTATATTTAGATAAATGAAAGATTCATAATTTAAATAGTTTTTTTGATTTTTGAGTACTAAGGTAATCATTTATCATTCTGAGCAAGTTTACTCTTTTGTAGATTATTAGTAAATTAAGAGTGCAAAAAGTTTCTTTAAAAATGTAACTTTGTACTACAGTATAAAATACTCATTATGGATTCAGATATAAAAGATTTAAAAATAGATTATCACGCCAAAATCAGACAGGTATTCCGTGAGATGAGAAAGGTTGTGATTGGACAAGATTATATGATTAATCGTCTGTTGATTGGCTTATTTACCAATGGACATATCTTGCTAGAAGGCGTGCCAGGTTTAGCAAAAACACTGACTGTCAATACACTTTCTAAGGTATTGGCTCTCAAATTTCAACGCTTGCAATTTACACCAGATTTACTCCCTGCTGACTTAATAGGCACAATGGTTTATAACCAAAAAGACGGTGATTTTCAGGTAAAAAAAGGACCTATCTTTGCCAATCTTATTTTGGCTGACGAGGTAAATCGCTCTCCTGCCAAAGTACAATCTGCCTTGCTCGAAGCCATGCAAGAGAAGCAAGTAACCATCGGTGATACTACCTATCTATTAGACAAGCCCTTTCTAGTATTGGCTACTCAAAACCCCATAGAGCAAGAAGGTACTTATCCCCTTCCTGAGGCTCAGATTGACCGATTTATGATGAAAATACACGTGAGTTACCCTGGCAAAGAGCAAGAGTTAGAAGTTATGCGTAGGATGTCAAACATGAATTTTCACGCAGAGATTAACCCCATCTTAGATAGAGAAGATATTTTTGCGATTCGTGATGAAATCAACCAAGTGAGCGTCTCCGAATCACTAGAAAAATACATGATAGAGCTAGTCTATGCCACCCGAAACCCTGCGGATTATGGGCTAAAAAATGAAGCCAATTACGTTCAGTTTGGCGTTTCTACTAGGGCTTGTATTGATTTGCACCGCTCTGCCAAAGCAGTTGCGTATATGGATGAGCGAAACTATGTCCTCCCCGAAGACATCAAAGAAGTAAGCAATGATGTGTTCAATCATCGTATCTCTCTCAACTACGAAGCAGAAGCAGAAGGCATTACTACTACTCAGGTGGTAGAAAGCATCTTGCAAAACGTGCCAATTAATAAAGAATAAAACAAAAGATTATGACTCCTGATACCATCACTGTTGATGTTTATAATTTTTTGAAGCGGTTTCCTCCTTTTGATTTGATGAAAGAAGCAGAGCTTTTAGAATTATCTTTGGGTGTAAAGATGAAACATTTTGCTTCTAGAGAAGCCATTATCCGAAAAGGAGATGAGTCTCTTGATTATTTTTTTGTAATTAATAAAGGTAGTATTCTCATTACCGAAAATCAAGAGGGAGAAAATATATTAATAGACCAATGTGATGAAGGAGATATCTTTGGTGTAAGAGCTTCTATTGCTCAAGATGAATACATAGCCGATGCTACTGCCGAAGAGGACTCTCTTCTCTACATTATCCCGATGCCTCAGTTTAATAAAATCATGGCTAGTAACTTTAAAGTATCCCTCTTTCTAACTGCTGGCTTCGCTTCTGGGCTTTCTATCTTAAAAAGCGACCACGAAGACAATGTGAAAAATGTAAGAAGGTTGCTAGAAAAAAAAGACCATTTTACGTCACAACTTCTTGAAACAGATGCACTCAATATAAACTCCCAAAAACAAATCATAGATTGCAGTCCTCAGCATACTGTAAGGGAAGCCGCTAAGATTATGAGTATTTTTAATGTAGGATCTATCCTCATTACAGATAAACAAAAACATCCATTGGGTATTATCACAGACAGTGATTTTAGGCGTAAAGTAGTGGCTGCTGACGAAATCATCAAAGATAAATTGGTAGATTCGATTATGAGTAGTCCTGTCAAAACCATTCGCCCTAATTTATCAGTTGCCGAAGTTATGCTCAAGATGATTAGCAACCGAGTAACTCACTTGGTAGTAACAGAAGATGGTACACCTAACTCTCCTGCACTTGGCATCGCCTCACAGCGTGATGTGCTGATTGCACAGGGAAATAACCCTTCTGTCTTGCTCAAGCAAATCTTAAAAGTAAAAGAAGTAAGCGAACTCGCCAAAATCCGTACCCAAGCCGAATCACTGATAGAAAGTTACCTCAATCAAGAAGTAGGAGTTCCTTTTATCTCCAATATCATCACAGAAATAAATGATGTACTCATCCAAAAAGCCAATTCTCTCGCCATTGAAAAGCTTAGAGAAGAAGGTTTAGAACCACCCAATGTTAAGTATTGCTGGCTCTCTCTAGGCAGTGAAGGCAGACGTGAACAACTCTTGAGAACTGACCAAGACAACGCTCTAGTATATGAAGACCCTCAAGAGTCAGAGGCTACTTATACCAAAGAATATTTCTTAAAAATGAGCCGTGAAATCACCAACACACTCATTAAATGTGGCTTCGTAAAATGTCCTGCTGATATGATGGCAAGCAATCCGCAATGGTGTCAGCCGATTTCACAATGGAAAAAATACTTTAAAAATTGGATTTCACAATCTGAGCCTCAATCTGTGTTGCATACCACTATCTTTTTTGATTTTAGACCTATCTCAGGAGATGAGAGTTTAGCCTATGAGTTAAAGGAATTTATCTTTCAAGAATTAGACAAAAACGAGATTTTTCTGTCTATCCTTGCTAAGAATGCTTTACAAAATCCTCCTCCGCTTAGCTTCTTTCGTTCATTTATAGTAGAAAAAGGAGGCATACACAAAAACGAGTTTGATATCAAAGCCCGTGCTATGATGCCTCTGACTGATGCAGCTCGTGTCTTAGCGTATAGCTTTAAAATTAAAAACTATGCGAGTACCTCTGAGCGTTTTGAAGAAGTAGCCAAACTAGATAAAAACCTAACTTCCCTCTGTGAATCTGCTGCGATGGCGTATGAGATTTTGCTAAAGCACAGAGCCATAAGTGGTCTTAAAAATAAAAACTCGGGCAGATACATCAATCCTGAGCAATTTAATAAATTCGAAAGACAAACAATTAGAAGCACTTTCAAGACCATAGAAAAAATACAGCAGGTATTAGAAGTTCGCTACAGGTTAAGTTTTATTAGGTGAAATTTATCTGAAGATACCAAGTGAATTATAAATTATGAGTGATGAGTTTGTAACAGCCTGATAATGATTAGTTTATTTTTAATATTTTACTAATGCTTTTATCAAAAGAAGAAAAGTGAGCAATACACATTTTGTTATTCTTTTAAACTCTGATGGAATCAATATATAAAATGCGAATATAATTTCTAATGGAAAAAGTTTCAGAATATCTAAAAATAGAGGAATTACCATATACTCAAAACCTTGCTCTTCTTGGTCATCATCCTCAAAACACCAAATAACTGACACATTATTCACCTCGTTTAAGCGTCTTCGCTTTCATCTCTACAAATAAAACTGTAATGATGTTTAATCTATCTCTTCTCTACGAATAAATATCTTGACCATCAAGCTTATTATGTGTTAAACCTGTTTATTTTTTTGATAAGTCATTAGATTATATGGATATTTTTTACTATTTTACGTAGATACTATAGTAATACTACTTTTCATCATTAAATGTCATATCTCATGAAAAAAATATTTTACTCTCTGTTGATTCTCCTGCTTATTCAGGCAGGATTTTCCTCTATTTCTTTTGCTCAGTTTAGTGTAGGAGCAGGTTACCTCAATTCTCAACCTTCTGGATTGATGAACACCTATATCCAAAAAGCCTCACACGGAGCTTTTATAGAAGGTCTATACCAAGTCCCTAAGACACGTATAAGTTTTGGCTTAAACTTAAGTATCTCTAGCTATGGATTTAATAAACGCAACGATGCCTATCTATTCGACAATGGCTATGAAGGAGAGGTAGATGTAGAAATCAGCAATAGCTTCACTACTTCTAATCTATTTGTGCAGTATGATTTATTGCCAGAAGGTTTTATCAGACCTTATGTGATGGTAGGAGTTGGATTGAGTAAGTTTTGGACAGACTTAGAGATTCTTGACCCAAGAGAAGAGTTTACCTCTGATTGCCCTAAGCCAGTAGAATCTACAGTATTGCTCAAAGACCGCACGACACAGTTTATGATGGGTGGTGGACTTCGCTTTGATTTAAGCTACCCTATCAAATCACTTTCTAAGGATTATTTGCTCTTTGATATTCGTCTTAGCTATTTAGGAGGTGGAGATGTCAGGTATATGAATGTCAATGAGCCTCAGATTATCTCTAATACCACACTTAAAGGAGAAAACGTAAACATTAGTTTTGCAAGTGAAGCACAGCCAGATGTTATTCATGAGTACCACGCAGGTAAATCATATAACAGCCCTTTACAGCTTGTCAATATCCAAGCAGGGCTTACTTTAAAATTAAGTAATAGATAAGCAGTCTCAAATAACAGTGTCAGTTTCATTTAGATTTATAAAAAATATCCCTTTGGAAACAAAGGGATATTTTTTGTACTTATTCTTTTTTTAAGTAACGGTACTAAAAGAATTGCCCGATTAAGTTCTAGCAAAATACTTACTATCAATTCATACAAGCTTATAAATAATATTCCACAACTCATCATTTACTCAATAGTTTAACTTACACTTTAATCTTATTACAAAGTACTGATTAACGAAAACTCACTAAAATAACTCATCACTCATCATTTATAACTCATTATTTACAGTATAACATGTCTCAACTTACTTATTCCCTTAGTTTTCCTCACCCTGCCAGCCATTATGTGGAAGTAGAAATGCTTTTAGAAAATATTTCTTCAAAAGACTACTCAGGATTTATAGAATTAAAAATGCCTGTCTGGACTCCTGGTTCTTATCTTGTCCGTGAATATGCTAAGAATGTAGAAGGTTTTGGAGCTTGGGGAGAGGCTTCTGACCCACTTACGTGGCGAAAAACCAATAAAAATACTTGGCAAATAGAGTTAGCACCTTTCCCAAAAACCTTAAAAATAGCCTATAAAGTTTATTCTTTTGAAATCAGTGTGCGTAATAACTTTGTGGATGAATCTCATGCACTTATAGTAGGCGCGAATACTTTTATGTACCTAGAAGGGCATCAGAATCAAAAAGCCTTCTTAGAAATTAATCTTCCTTCACAGTGGAAAAACATAGAAACTGCTCTCCCTAGACTTTCTGCTCATCGCTTTGAAATTCCAGATTTTGATACCTTAATAGACTCGCCTCTTGAGCTAGGCAATGCTCCAAGCATTGATTTTGAAGTAGGAGGCATTCCTCACAGACATGTCTTATATGGCTTGGAAGATAGTGGCTTAGACTCTGAGCAGTTTATCAAGGATACACAAGCAATTGTACAAGCAGCACAAGCCGTTTTTGGAGAGAATCCTTGTAAAAACTACCTTTTTGTTACTCATTTTTTAAAAGAAAGCCGAGAAGGGTTGGAGCATAAGGATTGTACTATTCTGCATTTCCCAAGAGTAGATTTTGGCAAACCTGAGGGTTACAAAGATTTTTTGAGTCTTGCTGCCCACGAGTATTTCCATGTCTGGAATATCAAGAGATTACGCCCCGAGCCTCTTGGACCTTTTGATTATAGCCAAGAAAATTATACGACCTTGCTATGGCAGGTAGAGGGTTTTACGAGTTATTTTGAAAAATTAATCCTCTATAAATCAACTATCATAGACGAAGGTGCTTACTTAGAAACCCTTTCCAAAAAAATAAATTATACCGAAAACCAACCTGGCATGGCTGTCCAATCACTTGCCGAAGCAAGTTGGGATGCTTGGATTAAGGCATATAGACCCAATGAAAACTCACCCAATGCCACGATTTCCTATTACGCCAAAGGAGCAGTGATTGCCTTGCTCTTAGATGCTTTTATCATCAGACATAGTCAGGCTCAAAATAACCTCAATACGGTTATGCAAAAAATGTATCAACACTATTATAAAGAGTTAGACCGCCCTTTTACAGAAGCAGAACTCAAAGCCGTGTTAGAAGAGACTGCTCAAAGTAGCTTAGATTCGTTTTTTGAAGCCTATATTTACCAGACCAAAGCTATAGAATATGCTGAATTTTTAGAACCCCTCGGGCTTATACTCCAAAGAAAAGAAAGCGAAGAAACAAAAGCTGAAATTGGCATCACCTTACAAGAAAACAAAATAACGTTTGTAAAAAGGAGCAGTGTAGCAGAAAGAGATGGACTCAATGTAGGAGATACTTTTTTGGCTATTAATGAGATAGTACCAAATGATTTTGCTGAATTTTTAGAGAATATAAAGCCTTCAGAAAGTCTTAACTGCTTAGTAAACCGCAATGGTTTAGTGAAAGAAATCACACTCAATGCTGATAAGATTAAGGAAGAAGAATGGATTTTAAGTAAATTAGAGATGCTTTCTCCTGCTCAAAAGAGCAATCAGGATAAGTTTTTGAGAAGATAGGATGGATTTGGGAGATTGGGTTATTGGGTCATTTTTTTTGGTCATTGGGTCATTGAGTTATTACTTTAAAAAGCTCAATCCTCACTTCTCACGAAATTCACCTTTTTTTGGAACTAGCCAAACAATTTCTAGCTTAATTTGTCTTCATTACAAGTCAATTATCTTTTTTTTTAACTATTTTCAAGATAGAGTATATGAACACAGACACAATTTTAACTTACGAAAATTTAACTTTGAGCAAATCTTTTGATAGTGCAAAAGTTTATATTTATGAGCCCACGAGGACAGCCGTTATACAAACTACAAAGTCCTATATCCCTATGGAGCAATTCCAAGAGATATTTGAAACAGTAGGTTTATTAGTTGCTAAACATGGACTCAATAAACTTGTATTTGATAAGCAGGCTTTGCGTGTATTTCATCAGCCCTCCATGGAATGGTATTTTACTGAATGGAAAGAACGTATGTTTTATAAGGGATTAAAAATTCATCGTAAGATACTGCCACAAGACCCTATTTTTATAAAAAGTGTAAGTATTGGTAGAGAGAAGATAGACAAACAATATCCTAACAAAAAATTTCACGAAATGGATATTCAATATTTTGATAACTTAAATGCAGCCCTTATGAATTAATTAACTCATTACCACAAAAAAAATTTCTTTTAAAACAAGCCTTCTAAGATATTATTAATCAATAACTTAGAAGGCGTATTGAGTTAAAATAATAAATTTAGTAACAGTTTAAAAATAAAATGGACATTTATTTTAACCAAAACGCTTATTATCAATAACTTAATAATCCAATAATTAATAACTTGTAACTTATCTTGATTTGATGACAAATATTTAACATTAATTGTTTTCACAATAGATGTATATACATTATATTTGCATCTTTATTAATTACGAAAAACAAAATATCAATTATTATGAAACTAGTAAAAAATGCTCTCTGGATTATAATCGCTTCTTTTTTAGCTTTTTCTTGTGCATCTGATCCTGCTGGTGATAAAGCCGAAGTAAGTGACGAAGTAGTAGTTGATTCTACTGCTGCTGCAGGTGCTGCTGATTATGCAGTAGATACCGAAGCAAGCAAAGTAACTTGGGTAGGTACTAAGCCTGTTGGCAAGCACGAAGGTATGTTTAAAATCACTGAAGGTACTGTCAAAGTAGAAGGCAATAAAATTGTAGGAGGTAGTTATGTTATTGATGTAACTAGTCTTACTGTAACAGATGAAGGTGCAGATGATGAAACTAAAGCAAAACTTGCTGGACACTTGACTAGCAAAGATTTCTTTGAAATTGAAAAATATCCTACTGCTAAGTTTGAAATTACTTCTGTAGAGCCTTATACTGCTGCTAAAACAACAGAGAAAGTATCAGAAGAAGATAAAAAATACGTCTTAACTGACCCTACTCACATGGTGAGTGGTAACTTAGAAATGCATGGTGTTACTAAAAATGTTAAATTTCCTGCAAAAATGAGTGTAGCTGATGGTAAAACAACTGCCAGGGCTCAATTTAACATCAATCGCAAAGATTGGGGAATGAGCTACGGTGCTGATGAGTCATTAGGTGATAAATTTATCCGTCCTACCGTACACATCGGTTTTGAAATCGCAGCTTCAAAATAAGTTGCATAAATTAAGTGATTTTATTTTTTCAGACTGTTGAAAAAACGGCTTATTCCAACGAGTAAGCCGTTTTTTCATTTTATAGATAGCTATTGGGATAAAAGAGTTTTTGGTTATATTTGCTTAAATCAAACTTTAATTGGTATGAAAAATCATCTTTACGTTCTTTTTTTAGTATTCCTAATCTAACTGCATGACAAAAATTATCAGGATTTCATTAAAGCTTACTTTCGAGTTTTCATCCCAAACTTGATTAGTATTATCAATTATTAAATATCAATTTGCTTGACAATATCTTGTTTCAACTGGGTACTAAAAACCCTGCGTGATTTGGGAGAATTCTTGGTTTTGTCTATATTTTATAAATTTAAAGTTGATTTTTTTGTGAATCTATTTCAGGACAAGACAAGTTATTAGGTTATTGGTCATTGAGTTATTGAGAAAAAATGCCACTGTTATTTGATACTGTTATATGAAAAGAAGGATACTGTTATTTGACACTAAACACTGATATTGAAATATGCTAAAAATTGCTTGGTCTGAGATTTACGTACTTCCACTTCCTACAAAACATCGCTTTCCGATGGATAAATATGCTATTCTGCCAGAGCAATTACGCTATGAAGGGACAGCCAAGGAGGAGAATTTTTTTAGCCCTAACATTCTTGAAGAGCGGTACATCCTCAATACACACAAGCCTGAGTATTGGCAAAAACTTAAAAACCAAACACTGAATAGACAAGAAATCAGGGCTACGGGTTTTCCATTGAGTGAAGAATTGATACAGAGAGAAATCACGATAGGGCAGGGAACAATCCAATGTGCTTTATTTGCCAAACAATACGGGATTTCTATGAATATTGCTGGAGGCACACACCATGCTTTTACAGATAAAGGAGAGGGCTTTTGTTTGCTCAATGACCAAGGCATGGCAAGTCATTATTTACTAGAAAATAAATTGGCTTCCAAAATCCTTATTATAGATTTAGATGTGCATCAGGGCAATGGCACAGCAGAGATTTTTCAAGACAATGACAGTGTTTTTACATTTAGCATGCACGGAGAGAAAAATTACCCGCTACGCAAAGAAAAATCTGACCTAGATATTGGTTTGCCTGATCAAACCGAAGATGCTTTGTATTTGAGTACTTTAGAGGCTACTTTGCCAAGGCTTTTAGACAAGGTAATGCCAGATTTTATTTTTTATCAGTCGGGGGTGGATATTCTCAAAACTGACAAACTAGGCAGGCTTGCTGTAAGTTCGCAGGGCTGTAGAGATAGAGATAAATACGTTTTAGGGCTTTGTCATCGCCATAAAATTCCTGTAGTGGTTTGTATGGGAGGGGGCTATTCTCCACGAATTGCCGATATTGTAGATGCCCATACACAGACCTTTCGCCTAGCACAAGAGATTTACTTTTAATGCCTTTTTTATGTATCTTTACGTAGAGATTAATCAAGTAAATCAATATGAAATCACTTCGAAAATTACCCGTAGGGATTCAAAGTTTTAAAGAACTTCGTGAGAACGATTTTTTGTACATAGATAAGACTGAGAAGATATTTGAATTGATTGAGGGGAGCAAGGCTTATTTTTTATCACGCCCTCGCAGATTTGGTAAATCATTGCTTATCAACACTTTAAAAGAATTATTTTTAGGTAATAAAGAACTTTTTAAAGGGCTTTGGATAGAAGATAAAATAGAATGGAAGCAATATTCTGTGATTCATTTTGACTTTACAAAGGGAGATTATAAGGAATTTGGCCTAAGAAAATATCTCTATACAAGCCTCCAGAAAAAAGCATTACAATACCAAATAGAGCTGAAAGCAGAAGGTTTAGGTTCTCAATTTCAAGAACTTATCGTTAAGCTCCACGAAAAATTTAATGAGCAAGTAGTAATTTTGATTGATGAATATGACAAACCTATTATTGATTTTTTGAGTAAATCAGAGATACATCAAGCTGTAGAAAATAGGGATATTATGAAAGAGTTTTATTCCCCTGTGAAGGGTTTGGATAAATATATTCGTTTCTTTTTCTTGACGGGAGTTTCAAAATTTACCAAAGTATCTATATTTTCTGAGTTGAATCATTTACAAGATTTAACCCTGCACAGACTTGGAGCGACTTTATTAGGTTATACCGAAGCCGAATTATATCATTATTTTGCAGATTATATACAATTCATTGCTTCTGAAGAAGGGATAAGTGAGGAGCAATTAAAAGTAAATATCAGAGAGTGGTACAATGGCTATAATTTTACAGGAAATGAGAAAGTCTATAATCCTTTTTCTGTACTTAATTTTATGTCGTCTAGAAAGTTCAATAACTATTGGTTTGAGACAGGCACGCCTACTTTCTTGGTGAAAATGCTTGCCGAAGATAAAATCTATGATGTGGACCAAACCGAAACAGATTTACTTTCTTTGGGTAATTTTAATATAGAAAATATAGACGTAGTTACGGTGCTTTTTCAGACAGGTTATTTGACCTTACAAGAGCAAATAGAATTTGATATGTATCGCTTGGGTTATCCTAATAAAGAGGTGAAAAATTCTATGCTTAAAATGCTTCTCTCAGAATATGGAGCAATGAGCAGTAGCGAAACCAACAGCTTAGTTATGAAAATCAAACGGGCTTTTTTGTCTGCCAATTTTGAAGATTTATTCCTTCATTTTAATACTTTATTTGCCAAAATACCTGCGGAGATATTTGAGGAAAGATTAGAAAGCTATTACCACAGTATCGTTTTCTTGACCTTCACACTTTTGGGCTATTATGCTGATGCAGAAGTTCACACTTCAAGAGGGCGGATAGATGCCGTAGTGCAGACCAAAGATGCCGTTTTTGTGCTAGAATTTAAGATAAAAGACAGTGCAGAAAGTGCTTTGCAACAAATCAAAGACAAGCAATACCACCATAAATATCTTTCCGAAGAAAAGAAAATCTATCTCATAGGCATTGCCTGTAATCAAAAGGAAATCAAAGAATATCTGATAGAAGAGGTTAATTAAAATTGTTTAATTCTTCAACTCCCCGTAAGGTGTCTTCACCTTCGGAAGTTTGGTGTCTCACCAAAATCAAACTCCCCGTAAGGTGTCTTCACCTTCGGAAGTTTGGTGTCTCACCAAAACAAATTCCCCGTAAGGTGTCCTCACCTTCGGAAGTTTGGTATCTCACCAAATCAAACTCCCCGTAAGGTGTCCTCACTTTCAGAA
>JBBRUH010000060.1:0-16030 GCA_038248005.1 Cytophagales bacterium
AAATTCTTTTTATCAATAGAAATTATTACTGAAATGTAAGATAATCTTACAATATCCATACACTACATTTACCACAATAAATATAAGAATAAATATTTAGGTCAATAACAATAAAGGTGTTTTTATCTCACCCCATCTCTAAAAATCCTAAACAAAAACAAGAAAGAATCCATTTAAAGCGAATTCTTCCTTCTTCGTAACTACTCAGGTCAATCTTTATTGAAAAAGTACAACTAAAATCGCTTATTTTATACTTTTCTCATGAAAATATTCCTTGGTATTTGAATTTTATAACATTTTTTGCTAAATGATATATTTAGAACTTGAATTTAAAGATATAGTACCTTAAATTATTCAAATAGTTATATAAAAAGACACTAAATTGTAGTAAACAGACCTGAGTAGTTACCATTTTACTTACTTTAACAATTATTTTGACAGGGTTTATCTTGATGTTGTCTAATGATAAATCAATTGTTCTTCTCAATATTTTCTAAGATGTTCTTGACATATTTCACATCCTTGTCTTCTTGCCCTTCAAAAAGGAAATTAACTTGTGTAAGGGCAGATTTTAATGTATTGTTGGATTGTTCTTTTTGTTGGTTTTCATATTGCTGTGCAGACTCTTTGAGTGCTTGGGCAAGCAAGGCTATGGATACATTCTTCCTTACTTCTAAATCTTGAAGCACATATTTCATCATCTCTAAGGATTCTTTGTATTGCTCTACATATCCTTTTTTATTGTCCTTGTTAAGTTTTACAGGAAGGTTTATGGTTTTAATGAGTTCTTCTTTTTTCTGTGAAAAGGCATCTGTATAAGTCAAGGTTGCTTTGACTGAATGGCTAGAGGAGATGAGTGAGAGATTAAATTTCAATAAAACTACTTGTGTCAAATCACCATTCATATCTGGAAGATAATAATTAACTGTCTTTTCTTGGACAATAGGTGAGTAGCCATAAGTGGTATTGAGATCAAGCCCTTGATACTCTAATTTTAAATGTACTTTCCGTGCTACGGGAGCAAGCAGGCTACCAATTTCATCTACAAAAACCTTTTTAATATCATCTTCATCACCTACAAAATGAATTTGTCCTTTGCCACTTTTGACGAGTTGTCTCAGTAAGTCGCTGTTGTATTCGATGCCTACTCCGATGGCTGAAAGGTTAATATCTCTAATGTAATTTTGTTCTGCTGGTTTTTGGCTAATCATTTCTGGGTTTAATTCTCCTATATTGGCAAGCCCGTCAGTGAGTAATAAGGCACGATTGACACGCTTAGGGTCATAATTTTTGAGTAACTCTTGATAGCCTAGTACGATTCCTGAGCTAATATTTGTCCCTCCTCCTGGATATAGACTGTCAATAGAGAAAATAATAGAGTTATTTTCACTTACCATAGAGGCTGATAGAAGTACTTGTGCCTCATTGTTAAAGGTAATAATGGACAAAATATCATCAGGGCGAAGCTTGCCTACAAATGCTTTCAGGGCTTCTTTCACTTTATCCATTCGATTAGAACCAGCCATAGAGCCGCTTTTATCTATGATAAGACAGAGGTTGAGAGGAGGGATGTTTTTAAAATCGGCACTTCGGTGTGTAGTAAAGCCTACTTGTAGATAAGCATCTTCGGAGAGAGAATTAGCTTCTTCTTTTCCCCAACGGAGGTCTAGATTTATTTTTTCTTTGGCAGAAGGCATAGGGAGTTGATGTCTATGATAGTTCATATATTCTTCTACGACCACAGACTCGGAGGGAGGCAGAGTGCCACTATTGCGGAGATGGCTCACAGAAGCAGATGAGGAGCCTCCTTGT
The DNA here is from genome assembly GCA_038248005.1 of Cytophagales bacterium. GTDB lineage: Bacteria > Bacteroidota > Bacteroidia > Cytophagales > Microscillaceae > JAABSX01. The sequence continues at coordinate 1,813 of JBBRUH010000060.1, forward strand.
GCAAAAACAGAGAAGGGTAAACAAATAATGGCAAAAAAGTAAAGTAGCCCTAAGGAAAAATAGTTTTGTACTTTCATGGTAAGATAAGATTAAAATATGTTAAGTTGCTTTTATAATAGACTTAGTCAGCACTGTATCGTTTAAAAGCATTTATTTTAGAAAAATAAATTAATCGTAAATAATTGATTATCTGATAGTTGAGATGAATTAATAACTTGTTAATGAAAAAAATACTTGATTTATTTGCAAATTAATCATCCAAATACTATCATTGCAGTCCATAGCTGGTTGAAGGATATTGGAGGTTAAATTAGCATCCCCGCTAATACCTCCTTTATCTTTTTTATACCTACCTCAAAAATTGCTTATTTTATTATGTATCATCTTCATTAAGCCTTAAAATTATTGTTAATCTATACATTGTATTTTAAAAAAAATAGACAAGCTTAATATTTTATTTCTTTCCAGAATCTATCACTGTTCCTACAAATAGAAAAAGCTCTCAAAATTATAGTTTTGAGAGCTTTTTTTATGGCGATTAAAGGGAACATTAAACTGCCATTCCTTGCTTAGAAGAACTAATAAATGACTGAATATCTGCGATAGCCATTCTGTTGGTAAGGCTTGTAGAGTAGTGGAGACGACGAATTATTAAGTTTTCATCTAGCAAAAACTCCGCAGGAATGGTATTGATAGACTCGCCACCAGCCATCATATGTATTGGTAAACCTTTGAGTTTGGCTTGTATAGAAGTCTGCAAAAACGAAGTTATATGACTTTTAGCAGAGATAGAGCTTGATTCTTCTAGTCCGTAAGTATTATACCAGACTTTTTGGGGGTCAGAAATGATGGGAATAGGTGATACATCTTTATGGAAAGTACTGCGTTGAATCAAATTATCAGGCGATTCAAAGAAAAAAATCATCTCTAAACCTTTAGACCTAAACTCTTGGTAATGTTTATTGAGTGTATGCACCCTTAGATTACAGAAAGGGCATCCAGCATGTCTAAAAAAGGCAATCATCACTTTCTTGCCTCTGTACTCTTCTAGATTTACTTCATTGGCAAATACGCTTGGAAGTTTGAATTTGGGAGCAGATACATTTAATTCTAATTTCATATTTTTTTATGTCTTTAATTTGCGATTAATTTAGGCTCTTACTTAGTTTTGAACTGATAATATAACATCTTGATAAGTTCTTAAATCAGGTTTTAAAAGTAAGCAAAAAGTTTGATGAACGCTCTTTTTGCCTCTTTTTTTGAGATTGTGTATCCATTCAAAAAAGCCTACGTAAAAGGGTAGTTTTTCTTGGCTGACTCCTCGGTGAGGTCTTAGCCAACTTCTTAACAAAGACCAAATTCCTTCTTGAGTATTGCAATGTACCTCACAAAATCCATCTCCATCTTCATCTCTTGCATATTCCCTTTCACCATGATTGACTGTCTTATGGGCATATCCCCACTCAACTACCTTGTTGTAGATATTGTATTCATCTGTGTAAATCAATGAACCTGCTTGTATAGAAGATTTCATAATCGGTTCAATTGTTTTTTGTTGTACATTATCCAATACTTGAAGTCTTATCAAGCCTCCTCGCTCTACAAAACCTAGGACAGGATTTTTTTCATCTGAACTTGTGCCTCGTCCTCTTTTACCCTTTAATTTGCGTCTGCGTGGCTTTCTATCTCTTTCTTTTACCTTTTTAGGCTGTCCTTTTTGACCTGCTACTAGATAACATTCGTCAGATTCAACTTCGCCACTAAGGAGTACATTAGGTTTTTTTTTACAACGCCTTCACGAATTTTACTACACATTTCCTGAGCAGTATCTTCTGAAATTTCCAATTCTTTTGATATTTGAAGATTACTTGTATTCAAGTGCATCATGTATAAAACCGTAATCCAATGATGAATAGGTTGATGTGAACCACTAAATATCGTATCTGTCAAATCATCAAAATACTTTTTGCAAGACTTACAGTAATAATGTTGTTTGTCTGGATAAGTTTTATCACTGCCATTTTTAACTACCTCTTTTGACTGGCAAGCAGGACAAGAAACCCACTCTTCCCAACGAACTTCACGAACAATATCCCAGCATAAACTTACATTTAATATCTTGTGTAATTGTATCTCTATCATCTTTTTTAGCTTTTTTTTGATAAATTTACGAAATATTTGCCATCAGTCCAAAATCTGGTATGAGCCTTAATAATAATATAGAATCAGCTATTTATCTAGTTCTACGCATATTTTTCAATTAGATTTGTGTTATTTTTAACTAAAAACATCTTTATCATGACTACCTTAAAATTTAAAACCAATATTAACTGTGGTAATTGTATCAAATCTGTGACACCTTTTCTAAATCAAGAAATAGACATCGAACACTGGGAAGTAGATACTGAAAACCCAGATAAAGTACTGACTATCAGAGGTGAAGTAACTTCTTTACAGGTAGAAAGTATCATAAAAGAAGCTGGCTTTGTAGCAAATGTCATAAAAGAGTAGCACATAAAATTCATTTTCTTCAAACTTTTTTAGGTTTTTTATACTTATTTTAAGAATAATTATGAATTTTCTATTTTTAACAAAAAAAATAACTTATGAAATATACTGAACCAATGCTAAAAGACAATGCCTTAAAAGGAAAAACCATCGTGGTAACAGGTGGTGGTACGGGCTTAGGCAAATCTATGACACGCTATTTTTTGGAGTTAGGGGCTAATGTGGTGATCACTAGCCGTAAGTTCGACATCTTAGAGCAAACAGCCAACGAACTTGCAGCAGAAACAGGAGGGAAGGTACTGCCCGTAGCCTGTGATGTGAGACATTATGAAGAGGTAAAACACATGCAACAGCTTGCCTATGAGACTTTTGGGCAGGTAGATGCTGTGGTGAATAACGCTGCTGGAAATTTTATCAGCCCTACTGAAAGGCTTTCTCATCGTGCTTTTGATACGATTGTAGATATAGTACTGCGTGGTACTTATAATTGTACACTTGCCTTTGGTAAAGATTGGATAGAGAAAAAGCAAACAGGAAGTTTTTTAAACATTAGTGTAAGTTATGCTTGGACGGGTTCAGGATATACTGTCCCTTCTGCTTGTGCCAAAGCAGGAGCATTGGCACTCACACGCTCTCTAGCTGCCGAATGGGGCAAATATGGAATACGCTCTAATGCTATCGCTCCTGGCCCATTTCCTACCGAAGGTGCTTGGAGTCGCCTATTTCCAGAAGAAGCGATGTCGGAAGAACTCATCAAAAAGTTTAAACCCGAAAATTCGATTCCATTAGGGCGTGTAGGTGAGCACCAAGAACTCGCCAACCTTGCGGCTTATTTAGTATCAGATTACTCTTCTTATATTAATGGTGAGGTCATTACCATAGATGGAGGAGAATGGCTACTAGGGGCAGGGGAGTTTAATAAACTTCGTGATGTGCCCGAAGAGGCTTGGAATGCCATAGAAGAAAACATCCGAAACTCTAACAAGAAGAACAAAGCTCAGAATAATCAGTAATTTTTTTACTAAAATAGACGTGGCACTTTTTAAAAAAGTACTACGTCTTATTCAGGCTTTCACGCTAGAATCTGATATATTTTGTAGCTCAAATAGCCTGAAAGGCTTGAACATCATAACTTGGGGCGATGCTCCAAGCTACTTCGTAGCTCAAATAGCCTGAAAGGCTTGAACATCATAACTTGGGGCATCGCTCCAAGCTACTCATCATAACTTGGGGCGATGCTCCAAGCTACTTCGTAGCTCAAATAGCCTGAAAGGCTTGAACATCATAACTTGGGGCATCGCTCCAAGCTACTCACTAAATCGCCAAAAAACTCTTCCCTTCAAAGTATCTCTCCACCATAATACAGGTTTTTAGATAATCAGGGTGAGGTAAAATCATAGATAAATCTATCTTACCCCTATGTGGAGCATAGAGTTTACCTTCAGTATCAGATTCATACACTTTGGCATCTACCTCAGACTTAGCAGCACTAAACAAATCATACGCATCAGGCAAAAATAACTGCATTAATCCCATGACCTCTTCTTTTTGTAGCTTAAAATCTATTTTTGTAAAGCGATTTTCTAATAAATAGGTATGGCAAAATTCTCTATTAATCTCTCCCTTTACTTCCGAAACATCTACTTTTACTCCTAGTGGAATCAACTCTTCCCACTGTACGCTTATGCCTAATTCTTCTTTTAATTCACGCAAGCCATCTTGTGGAGATTCGCCTGTCAGGAGATGTCCTGCTGCTGAGATGTCATAAAGCCCAGGGTGGTTGTGTTTTTCTAGGCTTCGTCTTTGAAAAAGTAAGTAAGGATGTTCGTTTTCAAAACCAATAATCCAGCAGTGAAAAGTCTGATGCCAAAGTCCTTTTTGATGGACTTCATGGCGAGTTGCTTTGCCTATTACTTGGCGGTTGTCATTGAGATAGTCTAAAGTTTCTGTGTTTTCTGTCATCATATTATTTTCATCCTATAATTAAAGAGTGCTAAATTTTTGCAAACGGATATAATAGAAATAAGATATATTGACCATTCATCAATTAATCTGCGTCTTTCATCAATATTTTACATTGAATTCAAACTTTGTAGTATTTTCGCAATTTCACTTAAAAATAGGATTAATTATATGAATAAAACTGTACGGTATTTATTAATTTGTCTTCTTGGATTGACTTGTTTTTTTCAATCCCCTGTAGCAAAAACTCAAACTCAAGATTCTCTGAGACTACAGCAAATAGACTCTCTCACTCAACTTACCAAAAATCTCCAAACAGAACTGGCTGAACTAAAAAGTGAGCCCAAAAAAGAAAAGAAGAAAGTCCCTAATTTTAAAGTAAAATTTACGGGCAGGGGCTTAGCTACTGCTGGAAATATTGAACGTATCTTATTAGAAGCACGGATGGCTCTTTCTTATAGCAAGCCCACATCAGTCATTGCACTAGATATGAATCCACGCTTTGCTTATGGTGAGCAATCAGGAGTCTTGGCTGAGAGAGACTATGGCACAGACTTTAATATCGGTATTTTTGATTATAAGCGAGTACACGGGATTATCTTTGGTTTTGCAGAAACAAGCAATCTCCGCCAAATTAGTTTTAGAGGCTTAGGAGGAGCAGGAGTTGCTTGGAGAATCGTCAAGATGCCTAATTATTCTCTTTCCGTCAGCAATGCTATTATGTATGAAACCACTGATTTTCAATCAGATACCAAAGAAGATATTAACATTACTCGTAACTCTACTCGCCTTAAGGGAGAGTACAGATTCTTTAATCAAAAGCTGATTTGTAGACATGTGGTGCTTTTTCAGCCTGCTATCAATACGGATAACCTTCGCTGGAATGGGACACTTACCCTAGATTTACCACTTACAGCTCATTTTTCGGTACAAACTGCCTTGGATAATTCTTATGAAAGTGCTGTAGTAGAAGGGCGTAAAAACAATGATACTCGCTGGACAATTGGCTTCACCCTTGCTAACTGGAGTAAGTAAGAGATGAATTATAAGTTTGTAATAATCTGATAATGAGCTTTTTACTTAAACTAACTTGTTACTTTATTTAATTATTACTCCAAAGTAACCTTTAACTAATCTCTTACTTATTAGGTGAGTCCAAATATTTTTTTTATTTTTCGGAGATTTTATAAAACTACTCCTCAAAAACTTAAAAAAATATGCGAAACCGCCTTTTTAAAACCAAACGCATTGATCAGTTGCTAGAGTTTTCTAAGACTGATAATAGTCTTAAAAAAACATTGAGTGCTACTAATTTAGTAGCTCTTGGGATAGGAGCTATCATAGGAGCAGGGCTATTCTCGCTTACTGGGATAGTAGCTGCTGCCAATGCAGGCCCTGCTGTTACTATTTCTTTTGTGATTGCTGCCATAGGTTGTGCCTTTGCAGGTTTATGTTATGCTGAGTTTGCTTCTATGCTTCCTATTTCGGGAAGTGCCTATACTTACTCTTATGTAACAATGGGTGAGTTTATGGCTTGGATTATCGGATGGGATTTGGTGCTTGAATACGCCGTAGGTGCTGCGATGGTTTCTATCAGTTGGTCTCAGTATTTAGTGAAATTCTTAGCTTATTATGATATTCATCTACCAGCACAGCTCGTTGCTTCTCCTTGGGAAGCCGTTAAATTAGCTGATGGGACGGAGATTTACGGCATTATGAATCTGCCGGCAGTCTTTATTGTTTTATTGGTGACGATTGTGCTAATTCGTGGCATACAAGAGTCTGCTACTATGAATGGTGTTGTGGTTGTGTTAAAGGTATCTATTGTGTTGGTCTTTATTATCTTGGGTTATGCCTATGTCAATCCTGAAAACTATACTCCTTATATCCCTGCTAACACAGGTACTTTTGGTGAATTTGGTTGGAGTGGTGTTATAAGAGGTGCAGGGGTAGTGTTTTTTGCTTTCATTGGCTTTGATGCTGTCTCTACTGCTGCACAAGAGGCTAAAAATCCACAGAAAGATATGCCAATCGGAATCTTAGGTTCGCTTGCGGTTTGCACTATCTTGTATGTATTGTTTGCACACGTTATGACAGGACTTGCCAACTACACTACCTTTGCAGGAAGTGCTGCACCAGTAGCCATCGCCATTGCAAATACACCCTATGAATGGCTACAACAATTGATTATTTTGGCAATTTTAGCAGGCTATACTTCTGTGATATTGGTAATGCTTATGGGGCAATCTAGGGTATTTTATTCTATGTCAAAAGATGGTCTGATTCCTAAGGCTTTCTCAGATACACACAGAATCTACAAAACGCCTTATAAGTCTAACATTATTTTCTTTGTTTTGGTAAGCTCTTTCGCTGCCTTTGTTCCTGTTACGATTGTGGGTGAACTAACGAGTATTGGAACTTTATTTGCCTTTATCTTGGTCTGTATTGGTATCATCGTGTTGAGACATACCCAGCCTAACTTGCCTCGTGCTTTCAAAACCCCATTAGTGCCACTTATCCCTATCTTAGGAATTATCACCTGCCTTACGATGATGATATTTTTGCCTTTAGATACCTGGATTAGACTCATCGTCTGGATGGTAATAGGGGTCGCTATTTACTTTATGTATGGTATCAGACATAGTAAATTAGAAGATTAGAAACTTTTAAAAGAGGTTGATTTTTTGACAAAGGCTTCGCTTTAGAGCGAAGCCTTTGTTTTATGAATGAAATTTTGAATACTTTTGCAGTTCATAGATATTTTTAAATCTTAGTAACACTTTAAAAATAAAGTAATCATTTGGTTTGAGTAAAATTCGCACTATCAGACTCCTACAATTTAATAACCAACAACTTATAACTAATCTATTATTTAATAGCTTTCTGCTATGATTTTTGATAAAATAAATAAACGCTCAAAATAAATCGTATTGAACTCTGACCAAAAATTTATAAATCATCCTCAGCTTTGGCAACGCCTATTTTTGAATGATAAAATCATCATGATAGCTATCTTGATAAATATCATAATTTTATTTTTATTGTCTTTTGATAGTCTGATTCAGTATCTCCCTTTTATGGAGTATGTGGATACCCTTCTTACGGTATTTTTTGGTATTGAAATGTTTGTCAAAATCAGGGTGATGGGTTGGCGTACTTACATCAATTCAGGTTGGAATCGCCTAGATTTTGGGATTGTAGTGTTGACTACGCCTTCGGTACTTTTAATGTTTTTTGATCTTCCTAATCTCACTATCTTACTGATTTTAAGAGCTTTGCGAGTTGCTAAGTTTTTTAGATTCTTGAAGTTTGTACCTAATCTCGAGGCTCTGATGAGCGGAGTAGGGCGAGCCTTAAAAGCTTCTGTATTCGTATTTCTGGCATTTTTTCTTTATAATATCATCATTTCTTTATTTACCTGCTATATTTTTAAAGAGTATTCACCTGAGCATTTTGGCAATGCTTTAGTTTCTTGTTATTCTATTTTTAAGATATTCACCTTAGAAGGATGGTATGAAATCCCAGAGAAAATGGCTCAAAGTACTAACTCTACTAGCTTGGAATTTTTTATCAAGTTTTATTTTATTTTTATAGTAGTTACTGGGGGTATATTTGGATTGTCTATCGTCAATGCCATCTTTGTAGATGAAATGGTAAGTGATAATAATGATGAATTAGAGATAAGAATCACCAAATTAGAGCATAAAATAGACACACTCATCCATACTCTAGAAGAGCTTATTCCTCCCAAAAAAGAGTAAATCTGCTTGTTTCTGCCTATTTTTGAGACTTGATTGCAGAGGTAATCAGTCTTACTGTAAATTTGCCTATCATTTCCGTATCTACTCTCTATCAAAGATGAACCGATTGATGAAAAATATTTTCTTAAATGACCGTCTTATTTTAGGGGTCATTATGTTTAATGTTCTAGTTTTAATTCTGCTATCTTTCAATGAATTAAAGCCCTATTTTCATTATTTGGAATATTCTGATAACGTACTTACTATCATATTTTTCTTAGAAATGGTCTATAAGATAAGAGTTTTAGGCTGGAAATCTTATATCCGTTCGGGCTGGAATCAGCTAGATTTTGTCATTGTGGTTCTGACCACACCCTCCTTGATTTTCTATCTTTTTAACCTTCCTAGTCTTACACTATTGCTTGTATTAAGGGCAATACGTGTTCTTAAGTTTTTTAGATTTTTGAAGTTTGTGCCAAATTTAGATTCTATTATTAGTGGAGTAGGGCGAGCCTTAAAATCTTCTGTATTTGTGCTTTTAGCATTCTTTCTCTTTAACTTGATTGTGGCTTTGTTTAACTGCTATCTTTTCAGAGAGGTTTCACCAGAGTATTTTGGCAATGTATTAAAGGCTTCCTACACTACTTTTAAGATGTTTACCTTAGAGGGTTGGTATGAAGTACCAGAAACCATTACTGCTAATTACTCTTCGGGTTATAGCTTCTTGACTACTCTGTATTTTACGATTATTGTGATTTGTGGAGGTATTTTTGGTCTGTCCATCGTCAATGCCATTTTTGTAGATGAGATGATGAGCGATAATAACAGAGAACTAGAAAATCGAATCACTCGCTTAGAAAATAAAATTGAATTATTGATTGATGAGATAAGAAGTGAAAAAAAACAGGAGAGAGATAAGTTATGAGTTTGTAAAATTTTGATAATGAGGACTTTACTTAAACTAAATTAGTATGTTATTTTGAAGAAAATACTAACAAGCTTATTTTAAATAGTCTGAAAGGCTTGAACAGTATAACTTGAGGCATCGCCGCAAGCTACTTTAACATCTCAAATAACCTGAAAGGCTTGAACAGTATAACTTGGGGCATCGCCCCAAGCTACTCAGCATTAGAATTCAACTGTGGACTATCGCCCCAAGTTATCTAAAATCTTATACAGTTTTATGACCCTTCCAACCAAAATATATTAAATAAGCATAGCAAAAAATCGGAACGATAAAAGAACTTTGAAGCCCAATCTGATCAGCTAATAAGCCTTGAGAAAGTGGCATAATCGCTCCTCCTACAATCGCCATTACCAAGATACCAGAGGCTTGCTCAGTATATTTGCCTACACCCGCAATACCCAGTGTGAAAATATTAGAAAACATAATGGAGTTGAAAAAACCTACTGCTAAAATAGCATACATAGCTACACTACCAGAAGTCGTCATTGCAATAGATATCATTAGGATAGCAAGCAAAGCATTGAAAGCCAGTAAAGTACCTGCTTGTATTTTCTGCAATATAGCAGAGCCTAAAAATCTACCAACCATCGCACCACCCCAATAAAAGAACACATAATAGCCGCCTTGTTCTTCGGTCATTCCTGCAATAGAAGGTTCACTAAAAAAACTTACCAAAAAACTACCAATAGAAACTTCTGCTCCTACATACACAAAAATACCTAAAGCTGCCAAACGCACATGCGGATATTGCCAAGCTCCATTTTTGGTATCATCCAACATATCAAGTTCAGGTGTATCAGCCTCTTGCTTAATCACAGGAAGTTTAGAATAAGCAATCACTACTGCCAATAAAAATAACATCACAGCCAGACCAATGTAAGGTAATTGCACATCCTCAGCTTTGGCACCTGTAGATTCTATATTAGACAAAATCAAGTATGCTCCCAAAGGAGGCCCTATCGTAGTGCCCAATGAATTAAAAGCTTGTGTTAGGTTCAAACGACTAGAAGCAGTCTCAGGCTTACCCAGAATAGCTACAAAAGGATTGGCTGCAACTTGCAATACCGTAATCCCAGAAGCCAACACAAACAAAGCCCCTAAGAAAAGAGGATAATAAAGCAAGGAAGCCGCTGGATAAAAAAGCAAACATCCTAGCCCTGCTATGCCTAGCCCTACCATAATTCCTCGCTTATACCCCAAACGAGAAACCACCGAACCCGCAGGCAAAGACATCACAAAATAAGCTGCGAAAAAGCAAAACTGAACAAGCATTGCTTCAAAATAACTGAGTGTAAAAAGTTTTTTGAGGTGAGGAATGAGGATGTCATTCAAACTCGTAATCAAGCCCCACATAAAAAATAAGCTGGTCAGCGTTACCAAAGCTGAGGTATAGTTGGGTCTTTCTCCCCCTTCTGCTGGTGGCTGAGAAGAGGTGGTGTCAGATACGTTAAAGTTTGCCATAATTATTAATCAAGTAGTCAAGGTTAGTGTACTATGAATTAGCCCTGCAACCTACATAATAAATCATTCTTTGGGAAATGTTTTTTAAAAATATTTAAGAGTAAAAAGAATCCTATCACATTAGAGAGATAAATATCATGTTTATCCACCTAATTTTACAATTTCAAAAATAGCTCTATCCATTATTCAAATACTTGTATTAGAAATACTTTCAAAATAAAGTACTCATTTAGTTTAAGTAAACTACTTATTATCAGAATCTTATAAGCTAATAACCAATAACTTACAACTAATCTCTTGCTTAGAGTTATTTACTCATGCCTCATATCCTCAAAAGTATCCTCTTCATTCAATCCCTTCATATTGAAATACCCTACAATCTGAAAGACATACCCTACAAACATCACAATAAGACCTACCCCAATGAAAAGAGTAAAAGCAGAAATTAAATACAATAGACCTGCAGTTTTAAACTCATTCACTTTGCTTGACTTGGCAAGGGAAACCAGTGAATTTCTAAATAAAATTAAAGACACAATGATTCCGATAAACATTAATCCAATATAGGAAAACAGAGTACTCAAGTTTGCTGCCATCAGTTCACCCACTTTTTTAGCAAAGGTTTCATCTTCTTGTATTCTTTTTTGTAGCTCTTGCATAAAAGTCGCAAAATCACTTGTAGATACACTTTTTAGGCTTTCATCTAAGCTGATTAATTGAGGCAAAAGTGTATTTTGAAAAACATTCATCAATCCTAATAAACTAATAATGAGGAAAGCATACATTACTATATAGCCAGCGAGATAAAGGTTAAATACTTTTGAGTTTTTGTAATGCTTAGAAAACTGATAGTGAGCTATCAATACCATTATCGTAGAAGCTACACTCAATACAGTAGAGATTGTGCCTCCTATAAAAACAGCAAGTAGAGGAAGTAGAATGCCTATTTGAGCAAGTCTTAGTGTATTTTTATTCATTATTCTATGAGTTAAAATGTTGTGAGATGGAATCAATTTATGGTAAAAATAAAATAGAAAAGTAAATAATTTGAATAAATAAGACTATTTTTTATTTTTTAAAAGATTATTGAATAATTTTAGAACCATAAAGAATGAAGATTATTTATATCATCACTCAACTAAGTAAGAGATTGGTTATAAGTTATTGGTTATTTAGTAGAGTTGTTATATACAGACTACCAACACTTTAGCTTTTTTATAACCATATAGACACATAGAAAACACAGGAAATTGCTTACGAAAAGCTTTTATATTAGCTTATCATTCCAAGATTCCTAAATGAAAAATTGATGTAAATTATTGAAAATCAAGAAGTAACGACTCTAGTTATTTGATTATTACTTAACTCTTATTATTATGCATAAAAACATTGCTCTATTATACCAAATAGCTCAAAAAGAAGAAGTGATTATATTAGGGCTAATGTCTGGTACTTCCTTAGATGGATTGGATTTGGCTTTGTGCAGCTTTTCTGGAAAAGGAAGGGAAACAAAGTATAAGGTAATTAAAAGCCATACAGTAGAGTATCCTGCTGATTTACAGAGTTTTATAAGAGAAATCTTTGCTAAGAAAGAAATAAATCATGAAAGATTATGCTTGCTCAACGCATATCTAGGAGATTGGTATGCAAGTACTATTTTAGAAACATTGAAAACATGGCAAATCAACACCACAGAAATAGACCTCATCGCAAGTCATGGACAGACAGTCTATCACGCTCCTAAGCCACAGCATCAGCTCGAAGGAATGCCAAATGCTACGCTGCAAATAGGAGATGCGGATAGGATAGCCGTCAAAACAGGTATTCTGACTTTTTCAGATTTTAGGCAAAAGCATATTGCGGCAGGAGGGGAGGGAGCACCTTTAGCGGTATATGGAGATTATCATTTGTTTTCAGATGTGGCAGAAAGTAGGATTCTGCTTAACTTGGGAGGAATTAGCAACTTCACCTACTTACCCAAAATAGACTCTTCTGAAGAGGTGCTTGTAAGCGATGTAGGGCCTGCCAATACGCTCATGGATGCTACTATCAGAAGATATTTTTCTCCATTAACCTTTGACAAGGGAGGTGAAATTGCTCAGAAAGGAACAGTAAATCAAGCATTGTTAAAGGGACTTTTAGACAATCCATTCTTTAAGATTACTTTGCCTAAAACCACAGGCCCAGAAGTCTTTTATGAGGAATGGGTGCAAAGTATCCAAGCTCAGACTTCCACACAAGCAATACAGCCCCAAGATTTAATCACTACACTCACTGAACTCACAGCACAAAGTACTGCTGAAGCACTTCTCCAAATCCCCCAAGTGGATAATATCTATGTAAGTGGAGGAGGTGCTTTTAATGCTTTTTTATTAGAAAGATTACAGGCACATCTGCCCGATAGCAAAGTGCAGCAATTCTCAGCTTTGGGTGTGCCTCCTGATGCCAAAGAATCACTGCTTTTTGCTTGGCTTGCCTATGAAAGCCTGAAAGGAGGTAATGCTTTAAAAATGTCCTCTATTCCAGCAGTTAGTCTAGGTAAGCTCTCTTTTCCGAGTTAAAGGCTATTTCCCGAAGGCATACATGAGCGATAGATTGAAAGAAGGAACAAAGAAAATATTTTTAGGTGATACGCTTGTATTACTTCCTGGTCTTCTAAAAAGATCTACAAAATCGCTTGATAAACCTACACCAGGGATATACTGTGTAGAAAAATTCTCTTCATTTTGAGTATTTGCAATACCCGAAAGATTAAAAGAAACACCAGGATTGATATAAAATCTTGGTGTAATGGGTAGCCAAATACTAATGTCTAGCTCTAAACCTATTGCAAATAAGTTTCTTCGCTCAAAAGTTTCTCTATAATCAGGGAAGTAATCTCCTTCTAAGAAAACATCCCACTCTTCTTTAAAAAAACTCGTGCTAAGCAAAGTGCCTAAAGTGAATTTGATATCTTTATCTGGGTTACTGAGTACATACTCATAACCTCCTTTCATAAAAAAACCTTGACAACGGTAATCCTCTACATTAGGAATATTGTTCTGCTGACCTACAGAGGCGTATCCAATTACAAAATTGGCAAACTTAGCTTCTTTCTTCAATTTTACTTTTCCTGAAAGATTCAATACAAAACCACGAGTAGGATAGCCTTCTTCGGTGCTAGTAGCAGCTAACAAGGTTTTGTCAATGTTTAACTCAAGATAAAAAGGCTTTAAATCTTCTTGAGCAAAAGAATTTGCTGATATGATAAGAAGCATCAAAAAATTAAAGAGATATAAGTAATTCATAGTCTGAGTTTAAAGAGGTGGTAGTTATATTTTCAAAGGTGCTGCGAGTTTCGTCAATGCTAAGTTCTGAAATCTTCATAACTAGACCACAGCGAGTTTCATTGACTAATTGCCTATCATACTGGATAACTAAGGTATCAGCTGTGAGTGCTGTATCTTGATATTCAAATACATAGACTACATTATCTCTATCAAGCCCAAGAGGAACTTGATAATCAAGTTGATTTGTGGGTAAGAGATTTTCAACTGCTCCGATAGCATAGACTCTTGAGAAATTAGTAGGATTACTTGAA
>JBBRUH010000061.1:0-16014 GCA_038248005.1 Cytophagales bacterium
ATTAGTATGTGGGTGCAAAAACTGAGCAATCAAATAACCATTGGCAGCGTGAATTTCTACTCCATCAAAACCTGCTTCTATGGCATTTTTGGCTGCTTGCACATACTCTTCGATGGCCTCTTTTACTTGCTCAAAAGTCATCGCTTTAGGGGTAGGAAAATCTTTCATCTGCTCTTGGTCTGTCCACATTTGCCCCGCAGGTTTGATGGCAGAAGGGGCTAGTACCTCTGCTCCCTCTGGTAAATTTAAGGGGTGTGTGATTCTGCCTGTGTGCATTAATTGGATAAAGATTTTTGCTCCTTTTTTGTGAACAGCCTCAGTTGTTAGTTTCCAACCTTGCACTTGTTCTTTGTTAAAAATACCTGGGATACGGCTATATCCTAAGCCATTAGGTGAAGGCGAAGTGCCTTCTGTAATCAATAATCCTGCGGTGGCTCTTTGTGCATAATAAGTTGCCATTAAGTCATTTGGGACATTACCAATAGCCCTTGAGCGAGTCAAAGGAGCCATTACGAAACGGTTTTGTAGTGTGAGATTCCCTAATTTGGTTGTTGAAAATAGTTTAGGACTCATAGTTTTTATTAGATTAAAAAATAATTATTGATACAATAATCTCAATATGAGTGACATTATATTTGAGATAAATAGTTACCAAATTTTATTCTGTTTAAAGCTCATTTTTTCCACAGAACTGGGTTTGCAAACCCATTTCTGTGGAAAAAACAAAACAATATTTGCTCAAAAAAACAGGTAATTACTAAATGTAAAAAATATCACTCATATTGATAATCTACAATTCAAACTAATTCAGATGGTTCTAAAGTTCAGAAAAAAAGTACTTTAAATGAATGTTTATATCTTGACGAGATATTATGCAATTTTTAGCGTTTAGCCAAGCTTTAAAATCTGAGTAACTACTTAGAAGATACTTACTGAAAGTAATAATGATGAAATCAATCCAGATTGCTTAGAAAAGCTACACCATTGCATTGTAGAATTAGATGAACTAAGTATTTTAAATTAAAATCTGCATCTATTTTAGTTCTTTAACTTTGCAAGAAATAGTAAGGTGAAATAATGGTTCATTCTTATATTTGGTGTATTGAATATAGATTTATAGCACTTATTTAGCTGTCGTTAGAGACTATAAATTGAAAAGCCAAGACACAAAAATCCTTGCTTATTAGCCTAAACCAATAACCAAAAAAAAGAGAAACCTAAGCCGAGAATTTATACTCCCTCTCAAACAATTCCAATAAAAAACTCACACATTGCTTATTTTTTCGTTTCATAAGGATTACAAGTTAATTTATCAAAAAACCATGAACGATATGACTCTTAGAAAACAAATCTTACCCTATTATTTTTTACTCTTGTACTTGGTGAGTGGACTAAGTGCTTGCTCAAGTGGCTCATACCTCTCTCAGAGCAGTAGTTATCCATCATCTGTAGATCAGAGTTCTGGGATTACCGAAAGTGGTTTAGAGGACGAATTTCCACCCTCTCAAAACAGGATTGTGATTTACAATGCTTATCTCACCCTGATTGTAGAAGAGCCCGAAAGTCTTGGCAAATCACTACAAAGTATTGCCGAAAGCTATGGGGGATATTTGCAAAAATCTGGGACAGAAGAAGCAGTCCTTAGAATCAAAAGTGAAAGTTTAAAGGAAGTCCTTGCCAAGTTAGAAACTATGGGTAAGGTAAGAAATAAAAGAATCTCTGGTGAAGATGTAACTGAGAATTACCAAGACCTCAAAATCCGTCTTGAAAATGCAGAAAAACTCCGTCTGAGATACCTTGACTTACTTGATAAAGCCAAAGAAGTGGAGGAAATTCTCAAAATAGAGCGTGAGTTAGAGCGAATCAACACCGAGATTGATTTATACAAAGGCAAGCGTAATTATTTAGAAAATCAATCTGCCCTTGCTACTATCCGAATAGACATAGAGAAAAAAGTAAAAGCAGGACCTATAGGATTAATCTTCGTAGGTGCTTACAAAGCTGTTCGTTGGCTTTTTGTCTGGAAATAACTATCATTTTCATATAACAATGTCATAGTTCATATTATAGTGTCAAATAACAGTGTCATTTATGTGATATGACACTGTTATTTAGATTAAATTCTCGCTTCCCAGTTCTAAAATTCTCACCTCCTAATTCTAAAATCCTCACCTCCCAATTCTAAGGTAAATCTCTTTCAACAATGAAACGGCGACTCAAAAACAAGAACACAATCGCACCAATGATAAAGCCACCAATCAAGAAAGCAGCAGCTTTAAGATAAGTACTATCAAAATTACCTACACTCATAATCACCACTATTAATAGACAAAGTAAGACCAAGGCTAAGATTCCCTTCATTCCTAGGTTAAAAGACCTTTTCATACGACATCCGTAGCGATACAGCACTAAGAAGCCAATCATACTTACTCCGAATAATGAGCCAAAAAGGGTCATCAGATAGCGAGGGTTTTGGAGTAAAAGAGCAGGATTTCGGCTGATACGCATAATAGGCATTAGCATTCTTCTAATCCAACTTGTGTTTCCTACACTAGATTTACCTTTGGCAACAGGAGTAGCAAACTGACCTGCTAGAGCCTCCCAAAGATCAGTAGAGCCATTGTCATAGCCCAAAGCCCAGATGGCAGCACCCCCTATTTTTTTGGATTGAATCCAAGCATATTTTTGGGCTAAAGACGTACTGTCTTCAAACCAAATCTGTCTATAATTATTGTTTTGATCACGATAGGTTATATAGGCACTCATACTTGTAGGTTCATTGAGTGGGTTTAATCGCTTACGCATCACATCACGATACATTGGGTAATCCACAAATTTTTTGGCTGCTGAGGGGATTTGCAGACTTTCCGTGACCCATTCAGCCCCATAGTAAGGGATAGTCAGAATCAATTTACTTGGGTCAATCCCTGCTGCTAGATAATCATCTACGGCATCTTCAAGCCCAAACTGCCACCAATAAGAGCCACCTGACACAGGAGCGATAGGGCCGGCGGTTTGGCTATTGCTTCCATAAAACTCATAGCCTCCCATAATAAAAAAATCTACTTGATTTTTGAGTTGGCTAAGGTTAATGACTCTTTTAAAATCAACAGTAGGTACTGAGACTGTAACCATTCCACCTGGAATACTAGCTTTTATCTGAGAAGTCATGTCTAGCACGAAATTAGTGAAATTTTCACTTTGTTTTTCGGGTATATTTTCAAAATCAAGATGTACGCCATCGGCTTTTCTCTTTTGCAAAAGTGCAATGACTTGATTGATACAGTTGCGTTGAGCAGTACGGCTGTTTAGAAAAGTCTCATTGTTTTTTTCGCCAAAGTTGCTGACACTTAGGAGTACCTTTACGCCTTCTGCCTGTGCTTTGGTGATGAGTTCGGTGCTTTCCCAGTCATGGATGGTGCGGTAGTTACCATCAGCAGGATTTACTTCATAGCTAAAATAGGCAATCATAGAGAGCAAAGAAAAGTTATAGCTTTCATAGGCATTTTTCATCCAGTGAGGGTGCCAGCCAAAAACCTTTACTTCCTTTTTGAGTGTATGTTTTTTATCATATTTTTGCGTATTGATGATAGGAGATAAGCCTTTGAGTCCGTCTCTATATCTGAGCATATCACGTCTTTTGACGGCATTCATCCGCACTATAAATGCACTAGTATCTAGGATACGCTGTGGGTCAGGGAGGTCACTTTCTTCATCTTCTTTGGGGATAGCTATTCCACCTGAGTTGGCAAATCCAAAATCATCATCTACTTCAGGGTCGTAAGAAAAAATTGCTCTTCCATCTCCATTGGTATTCTGTTGTGCTGGAGTAGGATTTTTTTCCTCAGGTTTAGGCGTAGTTTTTCCTGTTTGAGTTTGTTTTTTACTCGTTTCTATTTTTTTATCTACATTCTTTTCAATTTTTTCTAATTGGGCAAAAGCTCTCTGTGAGAGTCCTATGAGCAAAAAAGAAAGCATAATGAAGACTAGTTTTTGTTTTAGCATATCTATAAACATTTCAAAAATGGAAGTGAAATTGTAAATAAGTCTTTAAAAATTTGAATTTCCCCGAAATTCTGATTTAATTTAGGAATAATATCAGAACATAAAAAATATTTGAGCATTTTCGAGTGTTTTTTTCTCAAAAAGGATAAGTTTTTTTAAAAGAAAGAGAAAGTTGATAGTATCATTAGGTTTTTTTATAACAGCACAAACATAATATAAAAAGGTGTATCATGGCTACAATCAAGCAATTATTTAAGGTCTGCTTACTTATTTTTGCAAGCATAGAGCTAGGCATAGTGCAGGGTCATGCCCAAAAGTTAGACTCTATGGATCAAGCTTATTGGATAGAGTGCCATACAAAGGTTCAGGCACTTGCTCCTAATCATGAAGGAAATACATCTTCTGGCAATACCTATAAGCTAGTCGCTGTAAAATACCGTAAAGATTGGCTTTTTATCGTGTCGGATAGCATAAGTTTTGATTCTTATTTTATGCTTAGCAAGACAGATAGTTTGATTCAAAACTCTTTGTTTTTTGACAATAACTTATGCAGACTTATAGAAGAGTATATAGAGCCTGAGTCTAATCCTAAAGAAAGTATTTTTGGAGAACTCGTTTTGACTGACTATTACACTATCAAAAAGGAGGGCAAAAAATTTTATGAGCAAATTGTAGAAGCAGAGACAGGCAAAAATTTCCCTGGCTTTTTTGCAAAATTAGGAAAAGTAGTAGCTTGGCCTGCTGATAAGTTATTAGGTTTAGAAAAAATAGCTGATATGAAAAAAGCTGTAGAAGCACAGAAAAAAGCCATTGAAGACAAGGTCAAAGAAATTCAAGATATCAAAGCCCAAACTGAAACGCTCACCGTAGCTCTTGAAGAAACTAAAAAGGAAAATGAAAAACTCAAAGCAGAGTTAGAAGAAAGCAAAAAAGAACCTGAATGGGAAGTGTATCCTTCTGTGTTAGATGTGATAGAGCAAGATACTGCTCAAGCAAAACCTACTATCTCTCCTACAGATTCGCTAAGTATGGATGTAAAATCAGACTCATTGGTGGTAGCTTCCACGGATTCATTGGGAAATATAACCCCTCCTAAAAATATCACTCCTGAAGATTCACTCAATCTACAAAATATCAATACAATCACTGCAGATACACTCAGCAGTGTAAGCAATATCAGTAAAATAGACTTTATCAAGTCTAATAAAAATACAGTTCCAGTCTATCTGACTAAGGAAGATTCACTCCAAGCCTCAAGAATCGAGCTCCAAAATGAGATTAAAAATAGCTCAGGACAAGCAAGTGAGACTGGTTTAAAACTTCCAGAAGATATAGAGCAACTCAAAGCACGAAAAGAAGCCCTTAAAAAAGAACGAGAATCTCTGGAAATCAAACTAGTTCAAAGTGATGATGCACAAGAATCTAAGCAGATTAATGAAGAACTTATTGCCTTAGATGAAGAACTTAAGCAGATTCTAGAAAAAATGAAGATAAGGCTTCAAGAAGAAAAAGCAATTCTTGAGAAAGAATCTAATAGGCTACGCTAGGTGAGTTATTACTTTGTGAAGTTTTTATGATAAGTGATTTATTTAAGTTAATTGAGTACTTTGTTTTTACCAATACACTAACCTAATAATGCCAATAATATGCAAAATACAGCCTCCAATTCCTCTGCTCAACGGCTCAATAGTATTTCTCGTCCATTTGTCTATTTTACTATCTGGGGCGGATTCTTAGGGCTTGCTTTGGTATTATTTGATTTAGTGGTTATCTCTTTATTTTTATTTCAACATAAGATAGAGATGATTCCTCTAGTATTCCTTATTGCAGGGTTTTTAGGTTTTTTCTTGGCTTTTGCGATTTCTTTTCTGCAAAATTATGTGGCGATTGGGCGGCTTGCAGGAGGATTTTTTTTTATATTAAGTATATTAGGTCTTTGGTCTTGGTCGCTTCTAGCACAACATAGCAGCTCAGACCCTATTTTTAGAACTGTTATTTTTTGGGCATTTGTGGCATTGTATCCTATCAATTCAAAGTGCTTTTACTTATTTGAGGGTGTTTTTAATCGCTTGTTTGATTTGCGGACAGCAAAGCGATATACCAATAGAGCCACTCTAGGGTTGATGCTTGTGTCAGCCGTGGGTTTATTTTGTGTTCCTTTATTTATCACTTCTAGTAAAACAGTTATTGTATTTCTTCAAAATTTATATGGACTTGGAGCTATAGTAATGATGGTTTCCTGTATTTTTTTAATAGTAATGGGTTTTATCTTTCCTCAATTAAATCACATTCCGATAGACCTCAAAGAAGTAAGGGCTAAGAACAATTTTTTTCAACTCATAGAACAACCTTACGTAGTATCCTTGGCTTTGTTTCTTGGCTTAGCAGTGATTTTAAGCTTATGTATTGATTATTTTTTCTGGTATATCATCGTAGGACGGTATGATATTAAGACTGCGGTACCTGCAGAGGTATTACCTAATTTAGTTAGTCTAGTAGGTTTTCTGAGTACCTTCATTGCCGTTACGTTATTAAGTACATTGATTGTCAAAATTGTTTTTCTGCCCAACTTGATTCGTAATTATGGACTCAGAATGGGCTTATTGGTTTTGCCTATTGCTTCGGGTATTTTTTTGGTATTGGCTTGGGCTACTTCCATTATACAAGCTGTGAGTTCTGTCAAATTTGGAGCAGGGTCTGAAAACAGCAATATACTTATCTTCTTGTTTATTTTCTTATGCCTTACCAAGCTTGTCAAAGATATTTCTAACTCTGCTTTCAAAATGCCTGTATTTAGGCGTTATTTATTGCCTCTTGATTTAGATTTACGCTATGATATACAAGCCAAATTGGAGGGAAATGTACGTCATGTTGCTCTTTGGGCTACGGGGTTGTTGCTGATGGCTTACGACACTTTTAAATTAGATAAACATCAATACCTCGTTGGAATTATTCTATTGAGTTTATTCATAATAGTAGGTTTGATTTTGGTCATTATGAGTTTACACAGAGAGTATCGCCAAATCCTAGAAAAAAAGCTAGATACTCAATCCGAATCAAAAGGAACTCATACAGAGCCTAAAAGCCTTGCACGACAGATTTTGAGAGATA
This sequence comes from Cytophagales bacterium, assembly GCA_038248005.1. Classification (GTDB taxonomy): domain Bacteria; phylum Bacteroidota; class Bacteroidia; order Cytophagales; family Microscillaceae; genus JAABSX01. The sequence goes on from JBBRUH010000061.1 coordinate 7,117, forward strand.
TCTATAAGGTTTCTTCTAATCAACTTCCTGTCTATCTTAATGTGCTTAATATTCTAAATCCTGTATTGTATAGACGAGCTATTCTCAATTTATTAGATGACCGAAATGGAAACATTCAAAACTTTATTAATTCTTTTACTGAAAAAATAAAAAGTAAGTTATCCGAATATTCGGACCAAGATTTACAAACTCTGATGGGCGAGAACCATCCCACAGCAGATTCTTTTCAAGTCAAACTTGCACTAGATGAAGAAGTAAGGCAGTTGATTTCACGCCTTGATACACAAATATTGGCTAATAGAGAGACCGAGCATCTCCGCAATCAGGGACAGGCACTAAAAGAAGATTTTAACCAAATTCTTAAAAGATGGCATGATAATCTCCGACAGCTTGCCATTAATATTGAAGAAGATGCTCAAAAAATAGTATTACATCAAGCCGCTAAGCTTTGTATCTTAGAAGCTATTCCTGTCTTAGATGTTTTAATTAAATCGCGTTACTTTCCTATCTTGGAAAATGCAAGACTTATCCAACAGACCTACAGCCGATTAAGAGGGGCAGAGTTTCGCCTCGAACGTATCAAATACATTAGACAGCTTACCCTTTCAAAGCAGACCGAAGAGCGAATATTTGGAGCTTTGCTTACCATTTATGCCAGCCAAGAAGCTCAAGAAGAATTATTGCCTAATCTGCTCCAAGACCCTTCCTATCAAGTTCGTTATCAAGCCTTGGTTGCCTCTTCTAGCACCACACAGACCAGCTTTTATTATAAAATAATTGAAAAACTAGGAGAGCCTCAATATGGCAATGCTGCTTTTTCTGCACTTGTAGCTATCGGAGAGCCTATCTTTCCACAGCTAGAGAATGTTTTCTATATGACAGGTCAAAGCCAAATTATCCAGTTAAGGATAGTACAAGTCTATGGGCGACTAGGTACAGAGAAAGCCGTAGCTTTGCTACTAAGCAAGCTGAATGATGCTAACCAAAATATCAGTCACCAAGCCTTAGAGATGCTCAGCCGATGTGGACGCAAGATGAGTGAAGAAAATGCAAGTTTTATCAATGCGGAACTGAGAGCTGTATGTGAAAATCTAGTTTGGAATTTGGCTATCTTCATCACCTTAGAAAAATATGGGCTAGGCACTGTCTTACAAGAAGCACTTGAGGCAGAGATAGAAGCCAATTATAATGAAGTATTTAGTCTGATGGCATTGCTTTATGAGCCAGAGTCTATTTTATCAGTTAGAAAGAACTTAGATAGTGGTGAAGCTGAGAAAGGCGAGTTTGCAAGAGAGTTACTCAATATCGTATTGGCTGATACAGTTAAGCCTGTTTTATTACCTCTATTAGATGTTTCTACTAGCTACAGCGAAAAAATCCAAGAGCTCCAAGATGAGTATCCTATGGAAGCAGTTACCAAACTCAATCATCCAGAGGCACTAATTAATATTATTCAGAGAGATTATAAAAGTACCAATCGTTGGACCAAAGCCTGTGCATTAGCAGAACTAGCTGAGTTAGCTGATTTTCATGATGCTACTATCTTTGTAGCCAATATGGTAAATCCTAATACACTTATTAGTGAGATAGCCTATCAGTTTTTGTATGAGCAAGACCCTGCTTCTTTTAAAGAAAACCTTGACTTTTTATGCCATAAAGAAAATTATCCTAGTGTGGTCAAACTTGCTAAAACAATGCAATACCTCAAAGACCCAAAAGCCTCTCGTGAAGCCCGTACTCGCTTTGAGATGGTTAAGTTTTTTAGAGGAGTCCGTAATTTTAAAGGAGTCCCAGGTTTGATCCTTTCCGAAATAGCAGAACTGATAGAGTGGAAGCATTTAAAAAGTGGAGAACAAATCGCACGGTATGATTTATTAGAAGAAATGGACTATCTCATAGTCTATAAAGGTCAAGTTAATATATCAAGTGAAGGTATTATTTTACAAATTTATAAAGATAAAGACTTTGTGCACGACCTTTTTTATATCAATGAAGTTATCCCTAATGTAAGTATTAATGCTGATACAGAATCCATTGTATTTAAAATTGATAGAGCCAAATTCCATTCATTGATTTCGGTCTATGATGAAATCCCAATGGCAATGCTCAAATATACTAATCTACAGTATGACCTAGTCAATAGCTTATATAAAGACAAGCTATTGCCTGTAGCAGACACGCTTGCACTTAATAGCATTATGCAGATAGCTGAAGGATACGAAGCAAAATCAGGGGAAGTTTTAGCAAATTATCCTTTTATAGAGCAAATGGATGTATGGCTTGTTCAAGAGGGAATGATACAACTTAAATCAAATCAAAAAACTTTCAAATTAAATCAAGGAACTCTGAGCCAAGCATCTCTTGGAAATGAAGCACTTAGTAATTTAGAGATTAAATCACTCGTGGAGTCGAGGGTATTTAAGTTTCCAGAAGGACAACTTAATCAGATTAGCCAAGATTTAAGTGAAGTGCAGTTTTTTAGAAGAGTACATGGCATACAAGACTTAGCTGGTTTTACGCTCTTGGAGATAGCACTCAAGGCAGAACTAAAAGCTTTTATAGAAGGAGATAAACTTATTAGTTATACTAATATCAAAGAGATGGATGCTTGGATGGTGTTTAGTGGTTCACTCAGATTGAGACTTATCCAAGAAGATAATACCGAACAAGAAGTTATCTTTGCAGAGCGTACTCTGATACATCCGTGGCGTTTTTTGGATAATAGCGTAAAAAAGATTCATATAGAAGCAAATAAAGACAGTAAGGTGTATCTAATGCAAAAAGAAGACTTTTCAGAACTTCTCAACCGTTTTGATCAGCTTGCTTTGGGGTTATTGAAAGTACAATACATGGATACTTACTTTCCTATTACTAGTTTCTTGAGACAATTACCTATTTTAAATCATCTATCAGTCATAGATTTATTAGAATTATCTAGAGCCATTCAGATAAAATACTACTTGCCTGGCGATAGAATAGCACTTTATAGCGAAGCAGAAGACTGCGATTTCTACATTATCTATACGGGTACTATCAGAATACAAAGAGGTAAAAAACAATACTTTGACAAGACTGAAAAGGAAATTATTTATGCTAGTACTTTGCCAGCAGATATGCCTAATCAAATCCGTCTTATTGCTCAAAGTAATATCACGGTTTATCTCATTCGCAAAAATGAGCTTTTACCCTTTTTGAACAATCCCACATGGCAGAGCATTTTAAATATAAAAAAGGATGAGCCTATTTCGGTTTTAAGTGATGAGTCGTAAATGATGAGTGATGAGTTATCTTAATAAGGTTTTGATAATCAGTTCTTTATAATAAGATTAAAGTGTAAACTAATTTCGTGCATTCAAGTTTTAAATGCTACTTACATAGTCATTTAATCACTCACAATACTGCTTTATCCAGCCTTTGGCTAGGTCATATCCTAACTCTAAGGCTTTCTTAAAATCTTCACAAGAGCCATTAGAATCTACCAAGTTATATTTGGCAATACCACGTAGATAATAAGCCTGTGCGTGTTTATCATCTAATTGTAAGGCATAATTAAGATTAGCAAGAGACGTATTATAGTCTTTATTGACGCTATATACATGTGCTCTGCCAATATAATAATCTGCATTTTGTGGGTCTATTTTTAAGGCTTTGCTAAAACTCTGAATCGCCTCTATATAGTGCTTGAGGCTATCTTCTACTACTCCCATATAAAAATAAAAATCAGAATTAGAGGGGTTGATTTTAGTAGCTTGTTTATAATCTGACAATGCTTTTCTGTATTCCCCCATTTTTAAATAGGCTGTGCCTCTAGACCCATATTTAAAAGAGTCTTTTTCTTTGTCTAGTTTTATAGCTTGGCTAAGTTTATCAACAGCTTCCTCATATTTCTCAGCTTCTATTTGAGCAAGTCCTTCTTTAAAATAGTCGTCTGCTGTTTGAGCATTAATATAGAATGATAAAATGAATAATATCCAAGTAAGTATAAGGATTTTCATATTTTAGTGTTTTTGGTTTAATAATGGCTTAAATTTAGTATATAATTTCTTAAATCCCGAAGTTCCTTTTCTTTGATGTCTGATAAAGTAGCATATTCATTTCATAAAAAGGGGGTGCTTCATCAATTAAGTACCTAGCTTCATAAAGTAAAGATGATAATTGCTTGTTAATAAATAGTATCACTTCCAAAACTAAGAACTTAGATTTATCTCATTTCGTATAAAAACTTAAAATTACCATTATAATTCTTAAAAATATGAAAAATCTTTTCTTCTTATTAATTACTATTTTTAGTGTTAGCACGGCTTTAAAAGCACAAACCCACTTTAATCTTGCATTTCAAGTAGGAGTACCTATCGGAGAGTTTAGAGAAAATACAGAGGCAGTGGGTGCAGGGTTTAAAGCAGGACTATTTGTACCTTTTGCCGATAATATTCCCGTTTATTTTGGATTAGATTTTGGCTATATGGTCTATGGAGCCAATACACAGTTTGTCAATGAAAACCTACAAGTAACTGCTAGTAATGGAGCTGTATTAGGCTCTATCCCTATCAATCTGAGAGTTCAGACTAACAATAATCTTATCAACGGACACGCTGTTTTGCGTCTGAAAGCTCCCCTAGCCAATGTTCAGCCTTATGTAGATGGTCTGATAGGGCTTAACTATCTCTATACACGCACCAAGATTTTGGATGAAACTAGGAATGGTGTATTCAGCCAAAGAGACCCACAAACGGGGCAGGTAACTAGCAATGTAATCAATGCTCAGACTCAAGAACAATCAGTAGTACTAAGTTATGGAGGTGCATTCGGCTTACAGATTAAGCTCAGCGAAAACTTTCGTTTGGATGCCAGAGGCGTTTATTTGATTGGTGGTAAGGCGAGGTATTATGATAGGTCACAGACAAGTCTCTGGTCAGTTGGTTTTTCAGGTAGTAATTTTAACCCTACCAATCCTAACCCTGATGATTTAGATTTAATTACTCCTGATGCTGTCTCTAAGCAATCTACTACAGATATGTTTATAGGCACATTGGGCATCACCCTTAGTTTTTAATAAAACTATGAGCAAAGTAAAAAGCCCTTTTGAAGATTTCAAAAGGGCTTTTTATTTTTATAAGGGTGTATAACATTAAGGTTGATTATCTTTTAGGAGCTACATTGGTAGCTGCCTTTTGAGAAAGAATTGTTAAGTTTTGACGGATGGTATTGATTTCATCTGTTAGCTTTCTGATTTCATTTTGAATATTCGCATTGATGTCTGTGAGTGCAGCTTGACGGTTTTGAGCTTCTATATTCTCATTTTCCATCCCTATTTTATCAGATTCATCTGCTTTACCTATCTTTTTATTATTTTTTTGCATATCCTTAGCAAGTTTTTCACTTTCATGCTCATTTTTAGAGATTGATTTTTCAAACTCTTTAACTTGATCTTCTTTCTCTCTAATCTGAGCATTTAAGCCATCAGAATAATAGTTAAACAAAATATCATTGACTAGTTGCTTAAAGCGAAACATCTCATCAGGGTATTCTTGTCCATTTAAGATAAAATCATAACCCATTCTGAAAGCAAAAGACATTTGACTTTCACTAAAAGACACTAAAAAATCACCTCTTTTAGAAGGGATGATTGTGGGCATCGATACTTTATCAGCCATCATCACATCACGACTATCTTTCTTAAGTTTTAAGCCAAGTTTATCTTTTGCATAGTTTTCTACGCTTGCTTGGGCTGCTTCTGTGTTGGTGATATTGACCACTAAAGCGTCGTAAGATTCATTACCAAACGACATTTTTCTTTCGTTGATTGTAAAATCTTGTGCTGATACTGGCAACACAAATAAAAGGCTCATAAAGAGTATTAGGATTAATGGAGTCTTTTTCATAAGAATTGTAATTTAAAATACGGTTATAAATTATGGTGAAGTTACAAAAATTTGATATATTTATTATAGGACTTTTTATAAATCATAAGGTCACACTTCTATTTATAGAGAATAGATTTTTACGTGTTTGAGTTTCAAGAACGAAGCGTTTTTAGGCTTTGTATAAAAATGTTACTCTAATTTTTTAAAAAAATAAGACATCTAACTTCAGAATCTCTAAAAAGGTTTTAATTTAGATTTTTGAAGTAACTGAAAAGTGACTTAATATCAAATGAATGTCTTAGGAACAATAATTAAATAAAGTAACAAGTCAGTTTAGGTAAAATACTTATTATCAGTTAATCATAACCAAGTAACCTATAACTAATCTCTTACTTAGCTTAAAATCGCAATAATTTAATGCCAAAAAATACCCTTGCCGAGCTGCAAACCTGGTCTGATGGTAAACTGATTGGACATTTTTTTGAAGAAAATGACAAACAAGTCTTATCTCTATTATATCAACGCCATGGTCAGTGGGTTTTTCATAAATGTATCGCAATGGTCAAAAATGAAGAAGTAGCTAAAGATTTGACACATGATATTTTTTTGAAGGCTTATTTAAAGCTTTCTACTCTCAAGGATTTAGAGAAGTTCAGGGGTTGGATTAGTACCATTGCCTATAATATGTGTATTAATTATCTCAATCTAAAGAAAGATTTTCGTGAAGAATCTGTAGAAGACCATAATGAACTCTCTAGTCTAGGTGATGAGGAAGACCGAGAAGATAAACTTTTATTAGAAATAACTCTTGCACAGTTACGGATATTACTAGATAAGCTACCAAATAGCGACCGAATGGTACTTCTTATGCGTTATCAAGATGACATGAGTATCTTAGAAATCAAAGAAGCACTTAACATAGGTGAAAGTGCTACTAAAATGCGTCTGAAGAGAGCCAAAGAAAAACTAGCTAGACTTTTTGAAGAACATAAAACCCTTGCAATATGAAACAACTTTTTCAGCAATTGCATCAAAATCATACTTTGCCAGAAGATTTAGAAAAACAAATTCTCAACTCCTATGATACCATCAAACTTATCATGGATGTTACGGATTTATTTACCTCTAAATTTGGGAAGTCTGAAATAGAAATGCATTTAAATATAGAAGAAGCAATAAGAAAGACCTCTAAATTAGAAGACAAGTCAAATGATAATGTGGCTTAATACAATCTGAATCAAATCTAAATACACTTAATAATAGTAGAATTAGAGATTTTTATAACGAAATTTGCCTAGAATTAGACATAAACTTATTTTACTTCATACGACATGAAACAACAATTCTCTACTTGGAAAGAAGTACTTTTTTCATCTCTTGGCTCTTTTTTAAATGTAATCATGGAAACACTTCCTTCTGTGGTAGGAGCATTGATTTTGTTATTGATAGGTTGGCTAGTAGCAAAGTCCATTTCTTTTGTAATCTTGAAGCTACTCAACAAAATGAACTTTGACCAACTTACCGAAAAACCACCCCTTGCAGAGTATTTTGAACAAGCCAGCTTACAGACTAAGCCTAGCAAGATTATCCAAAAGATAGTTTATTGGACTATTTATCTTTTGTTCTTGATTATGGCTGCTGAGGTCTTGGGCTTACAAATGGTCTCTGCTGAGATTTCAAAACTAGTTGCCTATTTGCCTAGGTTGTTTTCTGCCCTGCTTATCTTTGGGATAGGTGTTTACATCATCACATTTGTACGTGATTTTATACGTGCAGCTACTGCTTCCTTAGGGTTGAGTGCAGGCAAGTTTATCAGTGGGTTTGTATTTACTTTGTTGTTAATTATTCTCACACTCACTACCTTGAAACAGGCAGGGATGGATACGGACATCATCACTACTAACCTGACACTTATTTTAGGTGCTTTATTCTTTTCATTTGCGATTAGTTATGGCTTCGCCTCGAGAGATATTTTAGCCAATATATTGGCCTCATTCTTTAGCAAGCAAACTTTTCAGCTGGGGCAAATCATAGAACTAGAAGGAGGAGTAAAGGGCAAGATTATAGAAATGAGTGGTATAGCAGTCAAGTTAGACACCGAAGAAGGGATAATGGTAGTACCAAGCAATATTTTAGTAAATCAAAAAGTAAAGATTCTCAAGTAAAAATTAACTTAAAACAGATATAATTACCTTTAAATTTAGAAACAAAAAATAACAGAGCCTACGAATAGACTCTGTTATATAGAAAATCAGATTATGAATAATGATTACTCAGCTTTTTTCATAGTAGAATCAGTAGCAACAGAGTCAGTAGGTATTATTTCTGGCTCAGTAGTAGGCTCTTCTACTTTCATAGTGTCAGTAGTTTCTTCAGTTTCAGAAGCACCACCACAAGTAGTCATAAAACACATCATCAATAACCCAGCGAAAATAACGTTGATTTTCTTCATTTTTCTTTTTTTACTTTAAATTTAATTGCTTTAATTTTGATTGATTTATCATCAATCTCAAATAGCACGTAGCTTTTATCAAAAGTCATTGATGATTTTAATATTTATTTTTATATGCAGTATCTCTCTCCCGAATTTATAGCCAAAAGCAAAAATTGGACTGATGAAGAAATCATTATTAACCTAATGGAACGCTTTGATGCAAAGCTTTTTGCTATTATAGTGAATCGGTATGAAGCTAAACTCATTAATCGATGCAAAAATTATGTGAGAGATGAAGACATTGCAAGAGACCTTACACAAGAGATTTTTGTGAAATTATTTTTGCAACTCTCTACCTTCAAGCAGACAGCCAAGTTTAGCAATTGGCTATTTGCTATCGCTAATAATGCCAGCTTAGACTATTTGAGAAGACAAAAAAAAATACTTCATACTGCCATTAGCCAAGAACTATCAGAAGAAATAGGCGAACTCTCAGATTTAGAAGCAGATATATCCGAAGAGCTGACTACACAGATTTTAGAAGAACTACTAAACCAAATTCCTCCCGAAGATAAATTATTGCTTTTACTCAAATACAAA
>JBBRUH010000062.1:0-15990 GCA_038248005.1 Cytophagales bacterium
AAGCGAGAAACTGCATCATAGTTATACAAGCCTTGCTGTGCAGTAGTGGTAGATTTTACGTGCCAAGTAATCAAGGGTTTGTTGAGGGCTTTAGCTATTTCAAATGCCAAGAGCGTTTTGCCAGTGCCTGGTTCACCTTTGATAAGCAGTGGTTTTTGTAATTGGATGGCAGCATTTACGGCTACCTGTAGCTCACGGGTTGCTACATAATTTTCAGTTCCTTCAAATTTCATGTTTAATTCTAATTAAGCTTTTTTTTTAAAATCTAAGAATACTCGGCATTCCTACTATTCGGTAACAAATATAATTTAAAAATGTTAAATTTTAATAATACCACGCTTAAAAGTAATGCTACTTACTAAGGAATCCACTCAAACATCTCGTAATGTTGGTTATCCATCCCAATTGCTTGATAGACTTTGACTGCACTTTGATTGGTTTTATCTACGTAAAGTCTAATGCCTTTTAAATCTTCATTATTTTTGACTTGACCTTGAAAGAACTGATAAACTTCCGAAAATAAGCCTTTTCCACGCAAAGGAGCTTCTATAAAAAGAGATTGTATCCAGAGAATTTGTCCATTTCGCCAGTCACTCCATTCTTTGGTGATTAATATACAACCTACAGTATTTTTTTGCTCATCCATCAACTTATAATAAGTTCCTTTATGAGGGTCAGCCACAAGAGCTTGCACTCCTGCTAATACTGTATCGGGGTTGAGGTCATAGTCTTCGGTTTCTTTTGCCATTTTGACTTGTAGGTTGGCAATATCTTGGGCATCTTCAGCTTTACAAGCTAGGATATAGATGCTATTCTTGAGTAAATGCTTATTCATTGTTTTTTAAAGGTTTTTTGACAAAAATAGGATAAATTTTAAGGAATAAGCATCAAAATATAAATTTTAGTGGGCTAATTCCACTTTTCGCCCCCTTATATTTTAAACTTAGTTACGCACATTTTTTAGCACACAGATTTAACAGATAAGAATTTGTATAAACCTATGTTTATCTGTTTGTTAAAGAAGCTAAATCTATCTTTGTAATGTACTTAGGAGTTATAAGTGATGGGTTATAAGTTTGTAATAACTTGATAATGAGTGTTTTATTCAAAAGAGTTGTTACATACAGACTGCCAATACTTTAGCTTTTTTACAATCACATAGGCACATAGAAAACATAGGGAATTGCTTACGAAAAGCTTTTACAGTCGCTTATCATTCCAAGACTCCAGATGAAAAATTGATATAAATTATTGAAAATCAAGAAGTAATAACTCTAGACTAAATCAGCTAATTATTTTGATATTGTTACTTAACCCTGTATAAAATGATAAAGGCATAAAAAAAGCAGTGCCTAGGCACTGCTTTTTTATTGAAATAAGTAGATGGTCAAAGTTAGTTTGTATTTTGATATTACCATAAAATACTGACTATCAGTGTTTTAACAAAAAAAATTACTACTCATCATTTATGACTCATCACTTAATGTTCAATGAATTATTGACCTTGACCTAGCGAGAAGCCTGGCTCTCCATCAAAAGTACATAGATTCTCAGTTTTGATGATATCAAAACCTGCTTTGTCTATTATATTCATCAAAGCAATAATATCTGCATTGCTGATAGGTGCTTCATCAGGTTTTTGGTAACGACATCTCCAGTGGTCAGTACAGAAAGTTTCAGAGAATCCATTAGGATATACTTTCAGACCACGGTTGGTAATCATTTTAAGTTTGATGCCATTATATTCACATTTGATGATTTCATTTCCTAAGACATCAGCGTTTTTCTGTCCGTCAGCTTCTGTCCAGTGTAAGAAAATATCAACTCCTACGATTTCTTTTTTCGCTTTTGTGGTATGGACAGGCTTGGTAGCAATTTGCTTTCCTGTGCCGTACTTTACTGCAGTAAGTTTAGAAGGAGATTGACCCACTCGGGCAACGACCGCCTCTGCAAATTCTTTGGTACCTACTTTTTCAGTGCTAATACCTTCTTTGAAAATATCATAGGTATGAATACCATCTTCCATGGTTTTAAGCCAAGCATTGTGTACTTTCTCAGCTACTTCTGGCTGACCGATATAGACAAGCATCTGTACTGCTCCTAGCAATAAACCAGATGGATTTGCCATATTCTGACCTGCTCGGCGAGGAGCAGAACCATGAATAGCTTCAAACATAGCGATTCCATCACCAATATTAGCAGAACCTGCAAGCCCTACTGAGCCAGTAATCTGTGCTGCTATATCGGAGAGTATATCTCCATAGAGATTAGGCATCACGATTACATCAAAATTTTCTGGAGTATCAGCCATTTTAGCTGCACCGATATCTACAATCCAGTGTTCATTCTCAAGCTGAGGATATTCAGTAGCGATTTCATCAAATACCTTGTGAAAAAGACCATCTGTCAGCTTCATAATATTGTCTTTGGTAAAGCAAGTTACTTTCTTGCGACCGTAAGCAAGGGCGTATTCAAAAGCATAACGAACGATTTTTTCACAGCCTGGGCGAGAGATAAGCTTAAGACACTGAGTTACTTCATCTGTTTGTTGATGCTCGATGCCTGCGTAGAGGTCTTCTTCATTCTCACGAATAATTACCAAGTCCATCTTTGGATGCTTGGTAGATACATAAGGGTGATAAGAAATGCAAGGACGTACATTGGCATATAAACCTAAGGTCTTACGAGTAGTAACATTAAGACTCTTAAATCCACCACCTTGTGGAGTAGTAATAGGGGCTTTTAAGAAAACTTTGGTACGGCGGAGAGAATCCCACGCTTCTGGGGCAATACCCGCAGAGTTGCCTTTCATATACACTTGTTCACCAATCTCAATTTCTTCAATATCTAGCTGTGAACCAGCAGCGAGTAGGATTTTAATAGTTGCGTCCATGATTTCTGGCCCGATGCCATCACCATGTGCTACAGTAATTGGGGTTTTTAAACTCATTTTAGTAGGGTTTGCTTGAAAAAATAATTGTATTACTATTAAATTATCACAAAGATAGTGCTTTTTGTGATTTATTCTACGTCAATTTATCAAATTAGCATTTGAACATTTTCCATAACAGAAAGGAATATAACGGGAAATCATATAAAATATACTGAAAAATATGAGAGGTGCATAAATATCTTTTTTGATTTCTGAGATTTGAGAAATAAATGGATTGTGAAGGGAAATAAAAAATCCCTTCAAATAAAAATTTGAAGGGATTTACACTCTTTGCAGAGGTGGAGGGATTCGAACCCCCGGTACCTTGCAGTACGTCGGTTTTCAAGACCGATGCATTCGACCACTCTGCCACACCTCTGTTTGTTTTGGTGTGCAAATATGCGACATTTGATTTTTATTTACAAATTTTATTTAAAAAAGTTATTCAAGACGTACAAAAAGCTTTCCTCTAATCGATTGGTAGCTGTTTTTGCCATTACTTTTTAGAGAGACTTGTAGTTGTAATATCTCCAATTTAGCTGTATAATTTTGGCTTTGTTCTATAAGTGTCATTTCAGATTTTGGGACTTTATTACTTCCATTCTCTGATTTTTTGAGAAGTTGTTGGATAAGAAGGTTAAAATCAAAACTTACAATTGTCTCAGAAGATGCCTTGGTTTTGAGTGATAAGATATTTTTTTCAAAATCATTATGAATCTGATAGCTTTGCTTTCCTAGTTCAAAGGTTTCTTGACTTTGATTATACATATTAAAATCGATGACATAATCATAGCCTTTAACTTCCATGACAGCAGATTCATCTTGGCTAAAGAAAGATTTATTTTCATTTTCAAACCCCTCTAAATCTTTGTTTTTAAAGGTCTTACTAATGAATGCCGTTATTTTGCTTTCCTTTTGGTTTAAACTTAATTCAGGTTTTAAGAGTGTATCTAGTTTTACATCAAGATAATCTTGCAGGCTTGTGAGTCTATCTCTTTCGGCTAAGTAGTTTATAATAGAGGTTAGACTTTCCCAGTCTTGGTCATTTATTTCTAATTTTGCTTTTGTATTAATGATGAGTTTGCCTTCTTTTAAAGCCTTATTTTTTTCTAAAATAGATTCTAAACGGCTTACTTGGCTAGATTCGGAAACGGCAAATGCACCCCAGGGGCCAAAGGAAGAGAGTAAAATCACAAAACTGAGTGTCATTGGGATGTATTGAATATTTTTGACTTTGCTGAGTAAAAAATAAATAGAAAAACCCATCAACCAAAGTGCAAGTACCAATACAAAATAACGGGCTTCGGTCATCCCATAATCATAGATACGTCTTCCGATGGAGACAAAAAGTAAAGCAAGAAGTGGAAATAGAGCAATGTAAAAAATACGAACATAGATTCTAATCCAGCGATAACCCTCTTTTTTCTGGATAGGATAGACCAGCAATAGTGAAAAAATACCTGCTCCTGAAAAAGCCAACACTAAATAAGTAACCCAGCCATGGGGTAGATTCCAAGTAAATAAAATCTTAGCACCATAGACATATAAAATTAAAAAATAAATACTTACTAAGGGAAGTAACACAAATTGTGTAAATAATTTAAGCCCAGAAGGGTAAAAATCATCTTGCTCTAATTCTTCAAAGTTTTGTGGGATGCCACTCAAAAAGAACCAAGTATTGAAGATGCCAATGATAAAAACCCACAATTTAAGATAAACTTTATAATCAATCTCTGCATTGAATAGCTGATCTACTGCTACAATTGCTATTGTAATCCCAAAAAATAGCACCATAGAATAGAGTAGGGAGGTAAGCAGACGCAAAAACAGGATTTGATTGAATTGCCAAAAACCGTTGATTTCTCTTTTTAGAAAATAAGGAGCAAAGGAAACCAATAAGTGAAAACCAATAATCCAAAGTGTAAAACGGATATAATCATAAACATTAAGTGGGCTTGAAAGAGTATAAAAATAAATAGCCAATAAGCTAAGTACAATTACTAATATTCCCCATTCCTTTGATGTGGAGAGATGGATACGCTGAAGGTATAAATTAAATGCTAGAAATAATGGTAAGCCAAGCAAGGCTGTTTGACTTAAATTTATAATCCAATCTATGTTTTCTTGATTTTCTATGCTATAAATTGTAAGAAAGGTTACTAAGATAGAACTCAGTATGACCAATGGAAAACGCAAAAAAGAGGCTTTTGCCAGTTCAAGAGAGAGTTGTAATGACATCCATTTCTTCATGTTTTGAATTTATTGAATAAGTGATGAGTTATTTTAGTAAGATTTTGATAATGAGTTCTTTATAAAAGATTAAAGTGCAACTAATTATGATTATCTACTTAGTTTAAAAAATTAATACTGCATTCAAAAAATACTACTTTGCAATATAATAGCAAAAATATATTTTTAATCGAGGTTATCTAATAAATGCATTCGCCTGTCTATTTCTTTTTGGTGGGCAACCTTGGCTTCCTTGATACTCGCATTAAGTGTAAAACCCAATAATAGAACCCAAGCCAAGAGATAAAGCCAAAGCATAAGTGCGATTAGTGTACCGATAGAGCCGTAAAGCTTATTATAGGTAGCAAAATGACTCAAATAAAATGCAAAAGCTTTTGTACTTAGAATAATCAAAACAGAGGCTAAAGTAGAACCTAGTGAAAAAAATTGCCACTGTTTACTTACAGCAGGAGCTACATAATAAATTAAAGAAATACACATATAAAACACAAAAAATGCAATGGTATATCTTAAAGCTCCAAATAGTAAATAGAGCATGTCTTCATTTAATAAGGAGTATTTTTGTAAAATATGAAAGACCAACTCTGCTACTGGAATAACTGCAACCGCAAAAACGAGTAAAAATGCAAATAAAAACACTAATCCAACAGCTATAAATCTTTTTTTGATGAAGCCTCTTTTTTCAGAAAACTGATAATTGGTGTTAAAAGTGTGCATCAAATCTACAACACCACTCGTGGCAGCATAGAGTGCAAACAAAAAACCAAAGGAAACCAAGCCACTTCTAGGGTTTTCTACTATATCCTCAATAGTGGGGGCTATAAAAGCGTAAATATCTAGTGGCACCCACTGTTGTACCAAAGAAAGTATTTGCTCTGATAGCTCTGGCATTGAAAAACTAGAAGCTACAAAAGGGATTAAAGAAAATAAAAATAAAATAGCTGGAAATAGTGAAAGTGTAAAGCTAAAGGCTATAGAACTGGCTTGCTGATGGACATTGGTTTCACTTAACTTCACATAAAGCACTTGTATCACCTTCAGAAGAGGCACAGAGTTGCTGTGAATCTTTGTCCTTCTAAGTTTTTGGATAGTCTTACGATAAGTACTATTACTTGTTATTTTGATATTCCAGAAAGCCATAAAATTATTTTCTATTCTTAGGTCTAAAGATACAAAAAAAAATTATAAACTACGAAGTCTTGCTACTTTTAAGATGCCAGCTACGCTGAGTGAATCCGTGATTTCACCATTCATCACCATCTCTAAAGCTTCTTTTAATGGGAGTTTTCGTATTTGTAAATCTTCCGTTTCTTCAAATTCAGTTTCTCCTTGTGTAAGGTCTTCTGCTACAAATACAAAGCCCTCTTCGTCTGTAACAGAGTTAGAAGTATGAATGCGGGCAATATTAGTCCATTTTTTGGCACTTAAGCCTGTTTCTTCTTTCAGCTCACGCTTGGCAGAGTCCAGAATATCTACTCCTATCACGCCACCACCCATAGGGATTTCCCAAGAATATTCATTCAAAGGATAGCGGTACTGTCCCACCAACCAAGTATTTCCTGCTGCATCAATCGGGATAATCCCAAGGGCTTTATTCTTAAAATGCACTACTCCATAAATCCCTGGCTTGCCCGCAGGATTAATGACTTGATCTTCTTTGATGCTCATCCAAGGATTTTCATAGACTGGGTGTGTTTCTAAAATTACCCAAGGATTTTTACAATTCTTCATAGAACCCATTAAAATTTTTAGTTTTGTAAAGTTAAAACATATTTTTAAAAACTTTATGCTTAAATCATCTTTCAGCAATCAATACCTAGAAGCAGGGCTAGACGAAGTAGGACGAGGCTGTTTGGCAGGGCCTGTAGTGGCGGCTGCAGTCATTTTACCCTCTGATTTTCAGCATAGTATCTTGACTGACTCTAAAAAACTAACCTCAAAACAACGCATTCAGTTAGAGACAGAAATCAAATCTCAAGCTATCAGTTGGGCTATTGCGGAGGCTTCACCTACAGAGATAGACCAAATCAATATCGCACAAGCAAGCATGCTGGCAATGCACCGAGCCTTGGCAAAACTCTCTCTTCGCCCAGAATTATTGCTGGTAGATGGCAATAGATTTACTCCATTCGAGTTTATTCCCTTCCAATGTGTCATCAAGGGAGATGGTATTTATTACTCCATAGCTGCTGCTTCGGTGATAGCTAAAGTCTATAGAGATGAACTGATGACCAAGCTGGCAAGTGAACATCCTCAGTATGAATGGCAACAAAATATGGGCTACCCCACCAAAGCACACCGCAGAGCCTTAGAGCAGTTTGGTGATACTGCATGGCATCGAAAGAGTTTTAAATGGAAAAAGGTAATAAATGACAGTGTCAAATAGCAGTAACAAGGTTGCAGTTGCTCAGACTGAGGCATAATAGCAGCGCTAGGAGCGTGGAAATGGGTTTGTAAAACATAATAATAAGGGTTTAGTGAATAAATATAAGAACAATGACTACAGCACAAGATGAGGTATGAATCTGTTTGCCTTGTACTAAATTAAATATGTTATTTTAAAAGTGCAAGGGTTTCTAGGATATTTAATAATTTGGTAATATGAAAGGGATGAGCGTTGATTTAGTGAGGGATTATATGCTATTGGAAAATATGAAACTTATTGCACGACTTTAAAACAAATTAGTCAAAGTTTCTCAATATCTGAGATTATACCTAGATTTGCATCCCTAAAAGCAACACATTTATTTTACTCAAAAAATGAAAACAAATAATTATTTAATTCTAGGTCTTACTTTATTAGTAATGACTACATTTTACGCCTGTAAAGGTGGTGGAGAAAGTGGTTCTGGAACTACCGCCAGTGGTATTCAATACCAAATCTTTGGTGATAATAAGGGTGAAAAAATCAAAGGAGGAGATTTTATAGATTTCCACATGGTAGTCAAAGACGGCAAAGACTCTACAGTGCAAGACACTTATAAAAACCCAGAAGGAGCGTATAAAAACAGCCCGTTTCCTAAAGATTCTACCAAAGGAAATATCATTGAGGCACTTATGATGCTTACAGAGGGAGATAGTGCTATCTTTAAGATTAGTACAGACACGATGCTTGCCCAACGCAGCAAAATGGCACAAGAATCTATCAAATCTGTCAAATCTCAGATGGAACAGCAACTTGCCCAAGCTCCTGATGATTCGGCTCGTAACCGTATTCGCCAGATGTATGAAGGACAAATCCAGATGATAGAGCAGCAAAGTTCACAGCCTGACCCTAATTTACCCAAAGGAAAATTTATCACTTATATTATAAAAATATTAGCTGTCAAAACTGAGGCAGAGGTAAAAAAAGGACAAGAAGAAGAAGGTAAAAAACGCGAAGAAGAAGCAGCAGGTCGCAAAGGAGAACAAGAAAAAACCATTCAAGAATACCTTAAGAAAAATAAACTAGAGTCTAAAACCACTGAATCAGGTCTGCATTATATCATTACCAAAGAAGGTGATGGAGAAAAACCCAAAGCAGGTGATTCTGTCAAAGTACATTATACAGGTAAACTTCTTGATGGAAAAGTATTTGATACGAGTGTTGAAGCCGTAGCCAAAGCCAATGATTTACATAACACTCAGAGAGATTATAAAACACCTTTTTCTTTCCCATTAGGTCGCCGTCAGGTGATTCCAGGTTGGGATGAAGGTATTTCATTACTCAATAAAGGTTCAAAAGCTTCTTTTGTTATACCTTCACACCTCGCTTATGGAGAGCAGGGAATCCCTAATGGGCCTATTCCTCCCAATGCTATTCTAGTATTTGAAGTAGAGCTGTTAAAATAATTTTTCTTTTTTAATAAGAATAAAGAATCTCTAAGAGGTTCTTTATTTTTTGGTGAATAAGCAATATAATAAGAAATGACGAATCCAATTATCATTTTTGGTGCAAAGGGACTAGGGCGAGTAGCCCAAGAGATTTTTAAAAGCCATGATTTGATGGTGTATGGCTTCTTAGATGATGACAAAGAAATGCACGGTCAAGAGATTGACTTTGTGAGTGTCTTAGGAGATACAGATGACCAAGCCTTTTTAAAACTGATTGGACACAAATGTGATGCTTTTGTGGCTCATGATGACAATGCCTACCGTAGGGGATTAGTAGAAATGCTTATTTCCAAACGAAAAGTAATGCCCATCAATGCCATTCATCAGCAAGCACATCTAGCCTTGTCTGCACAGATAGGACACGGTAATTTCATCAGTGCAGGTGCTCAGATAGGGGCTAATGCAAGCATAGGCAGTCATTGTCTAATTCATGCGAAGGCTTTGATAGATTATGAAGCCGAAGTTCAAGATTTTGCACAGATAGGAGCAGGAAGTATTATCAATTCAGGCGTAAAAATTGCAGAGGAAGCATTTATAGGTGCTGGCTGTACTATCATTTCAGGAGTGAGTATCGGTAAAAAAGCCCGCATTGGTGCAGGTTCGGTAGTGATAGCAGATGTTAAAGCGGGTCAAACCGTATTCGGAAACCCAGCCCAAGTAGTGAAATCTTAATCAAAACAACAGAAAAATTTTAGTAAGGATTCATAAATCAATAAATAGATACTCTACTAATCTTTCTAAAAAGCATAACTTTATTTTAATTTCGCACTGATAACAAAATCTTATTCAAAAAATGGAAAATCAAAGTCAAAAAAGAGAACAAAGAAGATCCGTATTTATTTACTTATTTGTTGGGTTAATATTGGCTAATCTCTTGCTTCTGTATCTAGTCTGGCAAAATGGTCAGAGTCAATTAGCAGAAGAACAAAAGCGTTCAATTTCTCAAAAAGATGAGTATGAAAGTAGCCTTAAAGACATAGAAGAACGTCTGAGGCTTCAAATCAAAAAAACCAATAAACTCGAAACAGAAAATGGAGCATTCATTGACTCTCTTCAAGCCAACCTCGATCAGGTGATGCAAGAGAGAGACAATCTCAAAAACAATTCACAACTTTCACAAAGGCAAATGAAAGACCTTCGTGATAAAATACAAGCCTACGAAATATTGCTTATTAAAAAAGACGAACAAATAGAAAAACTGCGTGAGACTGCTGATATTCTCTACAAGGAGAACAACAATCTTAAAGAGCAGAAAAACGAGCTGACTAGTACTATTACAGAACTAGGCAACGAAAGAAGCAAAATGCAAGGAAAACTAGATGAAGCCGCAGTCTTAAAAACCGAAAACGTAGTAGTCAATGCCGTAGATAATAGAGGAAAAGAGCAAAGTGGAGGGCAGTATAGAGCCAATAAAATAGACCGCTTGTCTATTTCTTTTAACCTTGCAGATAATAAACTCTCTAAAATAGGAAATAAAGACGTTTATATGCGTGTGCTTGAGCCAGCAGGTACTATTCTCATTAATCCAGGTTCATCAGGTAAATTTGAAGCCAATGGAAGAGAAGTTCAGTATTCTGTTCGCAAGCAAATATTATTTGATAATTCCCGCCAGACTGTTAATTTTGAATTTAGTCGTACAGGTGAATTTGAAGCAGGAAAACATACCGTAGAATTTTACACTGAAGGATACCGCATAGGATATGGCACTTTTGAAGTGAGATAAACCACGATTATTTTCTAAAAAATATCATTTTGAAAAACGCTCTAAACTTTCTTTAAAAGTTTAGAGCGTTTTTTTATTAAACACTTGTATTACCCATAGAGATTCTTTAGCTTTGCAACCTTAATTTAAAGATAATAGATAATATTTTTATTTATGGTATTAAATCAATACGAGACTGTGTTCATTTTAACTCCCGTTTTATCTGCAGAGCAGATGAAGGACACAGTAGAAAAGTTCAAGCAAATACTTATAGATGGAGGAGCAGAGATTGAACACCAAGAAGATTGGGGTCTAAAAAAACTAGCTTATCCTATAAGGAAAAAAAATACGGGTTTTTATACGGTTATACAGTTCAAATCTCCTCCTGAGTTGATTAAAACTTTAGACACTGAGTATCGTCGTGATGAAAAAGTAATACGTCATCTTGTGGTATCACTAGATAAGTTTGCAGTTGCTTACGCCGAGAAAAGAAGACAGAAAAAATTAACTGAATCAAAAACTGAAAAAGAATAACATTATGAGTTTACAAAACGAACCCGTACACCGCAACGAAAACAAAAAGAAATACTGCCGTTTTCGCAAGCATGGAATCAAGTACATTGACTACAAAGACCCTGATTTCTTAATAAAATTTGTAAATGAGCAAGGTAAAATTTTACCTCGTCGCCTTACAGGTACTTCTCTAAAGTATCAGCGCAAGGTAACAACAGCCATCAAACGTGCACGTCATTTGGCTTTATTGCCTTATGTAACTGATTCTCTAAAATAAATGGTATTACCCTGAGATTAATAATATAATGGAAATCATCTTAAAAGAAGACGTTACAGGCTTAGGCTATCGCAATGATTTGATTACAGTAAAATCTGGATACGGTCGTAACTATCTAATCCCACAAGGATATGCATTAGCTGCTACTGAATCTAACAAAAAAGTATTAGCAGAAAACTTAAAGCAAGCTGCTCACAAAGCTGATAAATTGAAGCAAGATGCAGAATATATTGCGGCTCAAATAGATGCAGTATTTTTAGAAATCAATGCAAAAGCAAGTGAAAGTGGAAAAATATTTGGAGCTGTTACTACTATCCAACTTGCTGACTCATTAAAGGCAGTAGGAATAGAATTAGATAGACGCAAAATTTCTTTTGACCAAAAAGAAATTAAACTCATCGGTGAATATACTGCAACTGTAGATTTACACCGTGAAGTAAAAGCAACTTTGAAATTTAAAGTAGTAGAAGCTTAATCATTTTTTTGTTTTGTGTTTAAAAGCATTGCTTCTTTAAGAAGTAATGCTTTTTTTGTTTTTAACTTATCTGATATTTATATCATCTGCATTCATAATTAGTAATGCTTTCACACATTAAAGTTGTTACTTCTTGATTCTCAATTATGTATGTAAATTTTTTATTTGAGAATTTTAGAGTGATAAGCTTTGTTGCCCAATGTAGAAGTTTTTCGTAAGCAATTCTCTATGTTTTCTATGTGTCTGTGTAGTTATAAAAAAAGCTAAAAGATTGTTAGTCAGTGCGTAACAGATTTATTCAAGTTTTAAGTAAAACCCTCATTATCAGATGATTAAAAATTCATAATCCATCTCTTTCTTAGAATCCCTTTTTCTCCTTATTTTTGTATTATTTTACAAAAAACAGTATTGGCTTAGTTCTTAGAAACAATAATTAAATAAAGTAACAACTTTTTATGTAAAACCCTTATTATCAAGATATTACAAACTCGTAACTCATAATTTATAACTCATCTCTCACTTACTTAGATATGTTTCTGATTGCCTTAGTAATCTTATTTTTGCCACTAATTACTTTTTTAGGGCTTATTTTTACTCAAAAACTTTTACATCGTTTTGCAGGTAAAATTGCACTAGGGGTGTTGATAGTAATGACATTGCTTTCTTTCTATTTATTTAGTCAGCAGTGGGGGAAAGAAGCTGTTTTTTATCAAATTCCATGGTTTAGCCTCAATAGAAGGATATTTTTCAATGTGGACTTACGCTTAGATAGCCTAGGCGTAGCGATGCTTTGCTTGGTCACATTTATAGCCAGTTTGGTGCATTTATTCTCACTAGAGTATATGCGAGGAGAGCAAAATTATACCCGTTATTTTGCTTATCTAGGCTTATTCACCTTTGCAATGCTAGGGATAGTTTTATCTGATAATTTACTGATTACTTACTTTTTTTGGGAGTTGGTGGGGCTTTCTTCTTATTTATTGATTGGTTTTTGGCATCGAAAAGAATCAGCAAACAGAGCCGCCCAAAAGGCCTTCTTAATCAATAGGATAGGAGATGTAGGGCTTTTGGTAGGGATTATTACGGTTTGGCTATCTTTCAATACCTTTCAGATTTCAGAAGTAGAGCATCTCTTGTTCTCAGGTAATATCCAAGGAGAGATTTCTAATTTTTATTTTAGCTTGATGGGTTTGGGTTTATTCTGTGGAGCTGTGGGTAAATCAGCCCAATTCCCATTGCAAGTATGGCTTCCCGATGCAATGGAAGGGCCTACGCCTGTCTCAGCCTTGATTCATGCGGCTACGATGGTGGCAGCAGGTGTTTTTTTTGTAGCAAGAATTTTCTTTTTACTCAATATTAGTATATTCGTCATCATTGCTTTTATAGGCACTATCACAGCTGTTTTGGGGGCATTGAGTGCCTTGATTCAGAAAGACCTCAAAAAAGTATTGGCATATTCTACCATTTCACAACTAGGTTATATGATGATGGGAATGGGCGTAGGAGCTTATTCTTCAAGTTTACTCCATTTATTTACCCATGCTTTCTTTAAAGCAGGATTATTTTTGGGAGCAGGGGCGATTATTCATGTTTTGCATGAAGTGGCACATAAGCAAAACCGTCATTTTGATGCTCAGAATATGTATCTCATGGGTGGACTCTCTAAGCGAATGCCCTTTACTGCGGTGTGTTTTTTGGTTTTTTCCTGTGCTTTGGCAGGTTTGCCTTTGTTTTCAGGGTTTTTATCTAAAGATGCCATCTTGAGTGGAGCGTGGGCTTGGGCAGAGGTAATGAGCCAAAAGGGTTCTTTTGTGTTTTATCTAGTGCCTATTTTAGGTTTTCTTACGGCAATGCTGACCGCTTTGTATGTAGGCAGAATGCTATTGCTAGTATTTATAGGGAAGTTTAATTTAGATATACTAAATCGCCAAGAGCCTGCTTGTTTTCCACACATTCAAGACCCTCCAATGACGATGAAAATCCCTTTGGGTCTATTGGCTATGCTGAGCTTATTTTTGTTTTTTTCCTTTAATCCATTTTCAGGAGAAGAAAGCTGGCTTATGAAAGGCTTGACTACACCACAAAATTTTTTCTTAGGAACAACTATTCAAACTCAACTGCATCAGACACAAGTTTCTTTGCACACTTTGAGTGCTTTGTTATCTGTATTTTTTGTCTTGCTAGGCTTAGGATTAGCCTATTGGCTTGATTTGAAAGAACGATTTATGAAAAATACTTTTAACCAGTATGCTCGTAGTTTCTACCGTTGGTCTTATTATGGCTTCTTTCAAGATAGATTTTATCGGAGATTTTTAGTGAAGCCTACCTTAGAAGCTGCGGATGCTACCCCCGAATTTGACCAAATGGTGTTTAACCTTCCTTTGCATTTTATGGTGCGTTTTGGGCTGAAACTAGCTAGAGGAGTTAGCTATTTTGATCAATTAGTAGTAGATGGCATTGTAATACTCTTTGCACGGACTCAGGTAGTGCTTGCACATGTGTTGGCTTGGCTAGACCGTACTTTTGTAGATGGAACGTTGTATCTTTTTGTGTATCTGATAGGTTTTATTGGCTCACAAACCCGTAGCCTGCAAGGTGGAAAGGTGCAATCTTATTTTATTGGGATTATTGTTCTCTTCTGTGCATTTATCCTGTGGTTGGTGTGGAGTTAGTTTTTTAAATCCCTTTTTGTAGTTTAAATTATCAAGATAAGTATTTATATTTGGGTGTGCCAACTTTGAAAGCAAGGAAAAATCAAGCTATAGAAATAAGATTTAATCAGTGAACAATGACCTCTATATCACCCAAGCCATCTTTAGCTACATTATCTCTATTTGATTTATCTACTATTTTATCCATATTATTTGTGGTTTAATTAATTAATCTCCAATAAAAATCTATCCTAGTAACTCATTAGAACAGTGTAGAGAGGGATAGTAAACTTTGTATCACACACTCTACCCTCTCCCCTCCACCACTTTTATTTCCTTCGCAGTTAAGCCATAGAGGGCATAGACCATTTCATCTATTTGGCGTTCTTCTTCGCTTGTACCTTCGCTTCGCTCTTTCTTGGCTAATATCACCTCTACTAAATCTTCAAAGGGTTTTTGGCTGATTTGGGGAGTACAACATCATCAAAACCCCAATACATCTATACTTATCAGTCTAAGTATAAACTATCAAGTCCTCTTTGCTTTTTTAAGTAATCCTATCTTCAACTGGAAATCACATTTTTATATTGGGTAGTACATAGCTCATTTTTAACTGGAAGTTTCTTTATTGCTTACAATGATAAGACTTTTACGCTTAAATTCCAAATAGCATAAAAAAAAGATATAGTTAGAGTAATCTGGGATAATTACCTAGCCTACAATATCCTTCAACCAGCTATCTATTTTGCATTATCCTAGATCAAATGCCTCACCTTTATTGTTTTAAACTTTTTACCCATTCCTAACATCATAGCAGTAGGATTTTTGAGGATGAGTTCTCCTTTTTGTAACCCTGAAATTGCTTCTTTAATCTCTTGAAACTCTTTGCCTGATACTCCAAATAAATCTTTGATTACTCCATCATTGATAGATTGTTGTTTCATAATGAGGGGATATTGGGCATTGGCATAGAAGTCAAAGTACTCACTTTTATAGCTATCCATATTCTGAGTAGCCAGAATAATAGACAAGCCTTTGTTTCTGCCTATGGCTATTAAATCTCTCAATGGCTTGTTATCAAAACCAAGCATGTAATGAGCCTCATCTATAATGCTAAAATGACGTAATTCTACGCTTTCATCATCTGTCATTTGTTTTGGAAGTTGCTCAATCTTGTATTTTTCTAGTGCTTTCATAGTCATATAATATATTTACCCTCAATTTACAACAAATTTCAGATATTCCCAACCCGTCAAATCATTAGTGTTTTCTATTCTATTGAGGCAATACCTAAAATGCACTAGCTTGTTGCTGTCT